>NZ_JBEPPD010000004.1:0-279304 GCF_040547165.1 Pedobacter sp. UYP30
ACCCCAATATTTTTAACTTCCAACAACCCAAGTCATGAAAATCAACAATAGTTCCCTGACCAAAAAGACAGTATTTGTTTATAAGAACATCAAGGTGGCGAACAGCTTCAGGACCGTTCCAATAGATCAAGATCCTGCTACAGTTACCGTTCGCACCGTTCTTACCTCTATGGAGATCATGTTCCAGAAATAACCCCAATATTTTTAACTTCCAACAACCCAAGTCATGAAAATCAACAATAGTTCCCTGACCAAAAAGACAGTATTTGTTTATAAGAACATCAAGGCTGCGAACAGCTTTAGGACCGTTCCAATAGATCAAGATCCTGCTACAGTTACCGTTCGCACCGTTCTTACCTCTATGGAGATTATGTTCCAGAAATAAGATGAATTTTTTCTTTAGGCAGCAAAGTAAAGATTTACAGTTGCTTTGAAAAACACGCCGAGTCTAAGATTAAAGGTTGGGAAATACCAGTTACCTTTTGACACGAGAAAACTAGGGAATACCTTCCTAATTAAATAGTTAATAAAATCAAGAAGCGATGCGTTAAAGCCAAACTAATTTCCAACAAAACTTAGGTGCTGCGGTTGGATTTCAGCAAACTCTTTTGCACATATTCAAAAAAAGAATCTTTATAAGGTTCGCCAATTTGTAGCATTTCGTTATTAACCAGCCTTACCATATTGCCATCTACTTTTTTTATGGCAGATTTCGCCACTATATTCGATTTATTAACCCGGATAAATGGATGGTGTTCTAATGCTTTCTCTATTTCCTTTAATGTAAGATAGGTAGTGTGTGCCTCTGTCTGTGTAAAAATCTGTATGTAATTGGTTAAAGACTTTATATACAGTATGCTATCTAAAGAAATATTAGAAAATGCATGTTTATGGTCGCCTTTTATAAAAATCTCTGAAATCTTTAATTCTTTTGATTCAGACTTTTTTTCTTGAGCAGCTTCTTTCTTTAAAATTCGATCTAGCGCTAAAGCAAATTTTGCAAAAGAAATTGGTTTTAGTAAGTATTGATCGGTTTGTACTTCGAAGGCTTGCAAGGCGTAGTCTGGATGAGCAGTTGTAAAAACCAAATATTTTACTTTCTCTCTAACAGCTTTGGCAAGCTCCAAGCCGCTTATTCCCGGCATATCTATATCTAAGAACAATAAATCTATACCATCATCTTCACTAATGCCTGCGAGCGCTTGTATTGGGCTGTTAAATGTTTTTAAAAGTGTTAATCCCGGCATTTCTGCTATGTGGTCTGCCAATACTTCTATTGCATGTTCTTCATCATCTACCACTACGCAATTTAAATCCATCGTTTTGCTGTTATTTTCTGCCAATATAAATAAAAATTAAATTGATTTTAAAGGAATTTATAAAAGGGTTTGAAAAACAGACTAGTTCACCTAAAGGTTTTGTATGGGAAAAAGAAGGTTTCGTGTAAAAAACTGCGGGTTTCGTGTAAAAAATGCTGGGGTATATTCTTTTTTAAGAATGTTTACACTATAAAAGGTAGTGGTCAAAAACTGAAAACAGAAATAGCGTATGGAACTAAGAGAAGAAATTGGGCAGTTTGAGCTTCGAATAAAAAAAATGTTACCCCAAGTAAATTCAGAAGATTTAACTAGAAACGCACTAGTGATGCCATTTATTCGACTGATGGGGTATGATATAAATGATGTGAAAACAGATGCAGTTGTGGATTTCGGTTTTAAAAAGGGCAAAAGAGTAGATTACACAATCATGAAAGACGGTAAGCCTACCATTTTGGTTGAGTGCAAACACCATTTAGATTATTTAGGCTTAGATGAATCTCGTTTATTGAATTATTTCCGTAAAACCAAAGCTAAGTACGGTTTGCTAACAAATGGCTTGGTATATCAATTTTACACGGAGAAAATGGTTAAAAGTAAAAAAGCGCAAACACCTTTGTTAGAGTTTAAACTTACCGATACGAAAGCGGCAGCCATTGCTCTTCTCTTAGAAGAGCATCAAGATTTTTTCAACCTAAATAAACAAATTGCATAACCCATATTATTACAAGTCAACGTCCCAAAACGAAAACTAACGTAAAGGTCCTCGGTTAATTCTGAGGGCTTTTTTTATGGTTTTTATTTGAAAAGGAGCATAGAATCTTGATTTCGATTGAACACATCGTCGTGATGAATTCATAGCATTTGGTTGGCCTATACTAGCTTTTGAGACGACATAATAAGTCATAAGCTAGTTCCGTTGAAACAAACAATAGACACTAGAAGAGGCTGAGGAATGGCGGATGAGTTAAAAATATTTTTTTGAGAAAATACCGCTGATTTCTGGCGTCGGGGGTTCTGTACTATTATTTAAGTGGAAATGAGGGGTTTGAGATGCGTACTGCAAGAATTTGATATACAGGATGATAAAGTTAACGATTCACACAAAGTAAAAGTAGGGAAATTTTTTTTAAACTAGAAGTCTAATTGCGGTCTGGAACTAAAACTTTAAGCGCTGAATGAAGATGGCGAAGATGGAAACAGTCAATTTTTTTCCCTTGCAATAAGTTATTTTATATCTTATTATTTTGGTTATCTGCCTATTTAATCACAAAAAAAGCACTTTAGTTAAAGATTAGCGTTTAATTAAATCGGAAAAGACAGCGTAAAAGTTGTTCCTTCATTTATTTTGCTTTCAAATTTGATCTTTCCATCCATTAGATTAGTATATCTGTTAACGATATTTAATCCCAGACCAGTTCCTTGAATATTCTCAGTGTTGTGTGCCCTAAAGAATGCCTCGAACAAATGTTTTTGATCACCCGCCGGAATTCCTATTCCATTATCTTTGATTATTAATGTCAAGACTTTCTCATCTATGGCTGAGCTGAAATCTATAAGGGTATCTGGACCAGAATATTTGATAGCGTTACTGATGAGGTTTATCACACAGTTCTTTAGTAAACCCCGATCTAGCTTCACTTTAGTTGTAGTCCCTATATGCTGATAGATAATCTTTTGGTTCTGCTTCGCGATCAACTGCATTTCCTCAGTGATATTTTGCCCAAATTCAACAATGTCAAACAAGACCTGTAATGGTTTCATTTTACCGCTTTCCAGCTTATCCAAGGATAAAAAGTCAGTCAGGATAGCTGTCAGGCTTCCAATTGAATTTTGTATTTTATTTATATGGTTATCAATATTGGCGTTTTTATATGGCTCGGCATATTTAAGGATAATTGATGCGGACAGCTGCATTGTGCTTAATGGTGTTCGGAATTCATGTGATGCCATCGAAACAAATCTGCTTTTCAGTATACCCAGTTCCTTTTCTTTCTCCAACGCTTGGCTTACCTTTGCTTTTGCATCGTTTGAAATTTTTATGGATTTCACTAAATTTATATTGCTGACATCCAGTTCCGTAAGCAATTTTTTAAGCGTGGTTATGTCATAAAAACTGATAATCGCACCATCTGGAGTTTTGCTGTTTTTTTTCAGGTAAGGCATCGTCATTACCTGGTATATTTTTCCATCAATAGATTCAGCTTCCTTGGTGATGGTTATTTCTTCTGATATCACTTTTTTGATATCATCGATCAAAGTTTCAAATTTAATATTGGTGGTAATGTTGCTTAGCGGACGGCCGATGTCGCTTTCCCTAATATTAATGTGCTTTACCGCTGCCGGAGAATACCTTTTGAGCAGTAAGTCTCGATCTACAAAAAGCTGGCCATTGGTATTACTTCTAAAATAATTGTTCAGGTCATCATTCAGGTCTGTCAACTCATCAATCGTCATTTGATGTTCCTTGTTGATGGTCTGGAGCTCTTCGTTTACAGATTGCAGTTCTTCGTTGGTACTCTGCATCTCTTCATTGGCAGATTGCATTTCTTCATTAGCAGATTGTAGTTCTTCATTGTAAGATTGCATATTTTCATTAGAAGATTCGATGCTCTCATTTGCCATTGCGAGGCTTTGCTTTAATTCTGCATTTTCCATCTCTAGGTTAATCAAATGCTCTTTGGTTATCTCACTTATATCCGAGTAATTGATCACATTTTTTTCGAGATGTTTTGCTTTAGATTTCGTGAACACGATCATCAGCAATTTGTCTGCAGAATTATTTAAGGAAAATGGACTGATCAAGATGTCCGCTGTCAGGTTTTTAGACTTATTTAAACTGTCAAAAACAAGCCCCTTTAATAATACTCTTTCATCTAGCTTCAAAGCTTTGTGAACAGCGGCCTTAAAAAGCGCGGCAATGTTATCCGGCAACAATTCATTCAAATTGAAATTGAAGTTCTCTTTTCTCAAATAGGGACTTATATCTCCGAAGGATTTAATCACCCTCATATTTTCATCCGTACAGATTCCAGTAAGACCAGATTCTTTGTACAAAAAGGAATTTACCTGGTCTCCCAAGGTAGATTTGGAATCCAGTAGAAAGTTTTTTTTGATTAATTCTTTGTTTACGATTTTTGTTTCTTCTACTACGTGAGACGAAAAAGAATCAAACCTTACCGTACGCCCTGTTTTGTTACATTTAAGTATGTTCCATTTTTTACTAATCTCATCAAAATCTTCTTTTAAGTCGGTAGGATTTTCGCTTGGTCCCAAAAATAGGTAGCCTTCCTTTTTTAAACCAAAATGCATCATAGAAAAAACTTTTTTCTGTGAAACCGGATTTAAATAGATCAGCAGATTACGGCAGCTTATTAGGTCGATGTTGCAGTAGGGCGGATTTTTAACTACATCATGTTGGGCAAAAATCAGCATTTTCCTAATCTCATGCTTTACTTTGTAGTTGCTGCCTTCTTTGGTAAAGTATTTTTTTAACCTTTCTCTAGATACTGATTTTTCTATTTTCTCATCGGGATAGATGCCTTTTGATGCGATATCTAAGGCGCCTCTGGCAATATCGGTGGCGAATATTTTGACTTCAATATCTTTTGGCTGTTTCGTCAGGTGTTCTCTAACCAATATGGCCATCGAGTAAGCTTCCTCGCCCGTGGCACATCCTGCAACCCATATTTTTAATACTTCGCGGTTATTTTTAATGATATGAGGTAGCACCTGTTCCTCAATAATTTTAAAGGCATCTGGGTCTCGGAAGAACGAGGTCACACTGATCAAAAAATTATTTGCCAACAAAGCAATCTCAGCTGGATTGTTTTTTAAATAAGTGTAGTATTTGTCGATATGGGTAAAATTCTGCTCTACCATTCGCTTCATTATTCTCCTGATGATGGTAGGTCTTTTATATTCTGAAAAATCAAGTGGAAGGTTACCTTTGATCAGGTCAAAGATCTGCCCCAATTCATCCTCGGTTATATCTTCAGATTTTTGACCTTTATTTAATTTTAATGATCCTTCTTTCACATAATTTTCAATTACTTCTGGCATATCTTGCGGAGAGAGGACCATGTCGGCGCATTCGGTAGCAATCGCAGCCATTGGCATTCCCTTATAATTGGCGCTGTCAATATCTTGGACAAGGATAAGACCTCCTGCTTTTTTAATGGCCTGAATGCCTTTTGAACCATCACTCCCGGTGCCAGAGAGGATTACGCCAATTGCTTTATCACCACGCTCTTTTGCCAGCGAAGTAAAAAAATAATCAATGGTCATGTAAGGGCGAGACTGCTCTTTTTTATCAGAAAGTAGAAGTCTGCCCTTCTCAATAGTCATAAACTTAGAGTTTGGAATCAGATACACGGTATTCGGCATGATATCTATGTTTTCCTTCGCCTCAATAACTTCCAGTTTGCTATGTCGTGCAAGAATCTCAGCCATCTGGCTTTTGAAATCTGAAGAGAGGTGCTGTATCAGGATATAAGAAACCGCGTCAAGTGGAGTGTAATCAAAAAAAGAGGAGATTGCTTTAAGACCGCCGGCCGAAGCCCCGATGGCTATAATGTACTGTTTAGCGACAATTTTAGCCATGATTTTTTAAAATTTTAATAAAAAAGTACGATGTAAAAAACTTCAGATCAGCTATAAAGATAAATGAATTATTGTTGATTTATGTTAAATTCAATATATCGTCAAGTTATTGAAAATACGTGTTGCTATTGTCTTGCCTCTTTCTAATTGCTAAGTTTAAAAATACTTCGGTCAAGTAGCTATTTCAGCTTAGTGATGAAAGTCAGCAGATCTGCTGTTTACCATCATTTACCTTTCATTTGTACCTGGGTACTTTTGATAATGAATTAATAAATATATGACATGTAAGAATTCTAGCTAGCTCAATTTTAGATGGCGGGATGGCAATAAAGTTCTTGACCAACACAACGGCTTCAGACTCCAAGTATACAATGATTAGCAGTGCACATACGGCTGTTCATCTATGCAATGGGGGTGGAGTTTATTATTTTGATCTTGAAAATCAGAAGTATTATAAAAAAAACACCATTAGTATTATTTTATCCGCATCGGCACGGACGGCTGTCGCTGCACAAAAACTAATCTACAAAATGAAAATAAACACTTCAAAATTTAACAAAGTGCTCGAACATTCTAACCAATATGGACATGTTCAGCACGAACCAGATTCCAGCAAAGAAGTTCAAGTCAATTTCGATAAGAAAACAATGCCCTTTTCAGATCAGATTGGGAATTACCAGCGCAACAAAGGCATCCCATCCAAATCATATATCGATAGTAAATTCTACATTATAGGAACTGGTATAGCAGGGATGTCTGCTGCATATTATCTGATCCGAGACGGACGTGTTCCGGGAGAAAACATTCTTTTTCTTGATCAATTGAGTGTAGATGGCGGGTCGTTGGACGGTTCAGGAAATGCTAAAGAAGGTTATATCATTCGTGGTGGGCGGGAAATGGATATGACGTATGAAAATCTTTGGGACATGTTTCAGGATATCCCTGCTTTAGAACTGCCAGAGCCTTATAGTGTTTTGGATGAATATCGCTTGATAAACGACAATGATCCCAATTATTCAAAAGCTCGACTGATCCATAATCAGGGTCAAGTTCAGGATTTCAGTAAGTTCGGTTTGGAAAAGAAGGACCAATTGGCAATTGTGAAACTGTTGCTGAAGAAAAAAGAAGAACTGGATGACTTAAGAATTATGGACTACTTTGGTGAATCTTTTTTAAAAAGTAACTTCTGGTTTTTTTGGCGAACAATGTTTGCTTTTGAAAATTGGCATAGCCTGCTAGAATGCAAGTTATACATGCATCGTTTCCTCCATGCGATAGATGGTATGAAGGATTTCTCCTGCCTTGTTTTTCCTAAATATAACCAGTACGATACCTATATAACTCCGTTGCGTAGATTCCTTCAAAGCAAAGGGGTAAAGATCGAACTTAATACTATTGTGAAAGATTTGGATATTCATATCGATACTGAAGAAAAAGTGGTGAATGGTATTATTACTGAGAAAGAAGGAAAAGAGCTTAAAATTCTTATCGGCAAAGACGACTTTGTAATCGTTACAACTGGATCTATGACCGAAGATACTTCTTACGGTACCAATAAAGAAGCACCTGCATTCGCTTATGACGATAGTAAGAGTGGACAAAGTGCAGGATGGCAGCTTTGGAAAAACCTGGCTACGAAGTCTGCAGTTTTTGGGAAGCCTGAGAAATTCTGCGGCTCGATAGAAAAGTCTTCTTGGGAATCTGCAACCCTTACCTGTAAACCCTCTGCCTTTGTAGATAAAGTTAAGGCATTTTGTGTAAACGATCCGTATTCAGGCAGAACAGCAACAGGTGGCATCGTAACTATTACAGATTCCAACTGGCTAATGAGTTTTACCTGCAATAGGCAGCCACATTTTCCCAATCAACCTGATGATGTTTTAGTAATCTGGGTATATTCTTTGCTGATGGACAAAGAAGGAAACTTTATCAAGAAAACGATGCCAAAATGTACAGGAAATGAAATCCTTGCTGAGTTATGCCATCATTTAGGAATTATTGAGCAACTGGATAACGTAGTCGAAAATACAATTGTGCATACTTCTTTCATGCCCTATATCACATCGATGTTTATGCCAAGGGCGAAAGGCGATCGCCCAAGGGTAGTTCCTGACGGGTGTAAGAATTTAGGGTTAGTTGGCCAGTTTGTAGAAACCAATAACGACATCGTATTTACCATGGAAAGCTCGGTGAGAACTGCAAGAATTGCGGTTTATGAATTGTTAAACTTAAATAAACAAGTTCCAGATATTAATCCGCTACAATACGACATCAGGCAATTGCTAAAAGCTGCACAATCCTTAAACGATTATCAGCCCATAACTGGGGAGTGGATTTTGAGAAAATTCTTAAAAGGGACGTATTTTGAACATATTTTGGCAGATAATGTCCATTCCGATGGGGAACACGAATCTTTTCTTTCAGAACAGTTTGACCGATTTAAAGAATGGTTTAAGGAACTGAAAAAGCAGTAATTTTTTTTAAAATAATGAGGGGCTTCTACGGTTACTTTTCTTGGCAGTCTTTAACAAAAATGTTCAGACATTATTGCATCTGCAAGCTTTAAAATTTTTAATAATAAATTCAAAGTATTGAAAAATGTTCAGAAGCTTTTGCTAAAACTGAAAATTGTTTGATGTCACGGAAAAATAAATTCATCGCCAATTGCCTCTAAATGCATGTATTTTAATTTTTTAAATTAATAGCTACCGCAGGCTCATTTTCCTAAAGTTTGCGAAACGCTGATTCCTTACCGTCCAAGTAAAAATAAATTAGCAAGGTCAAATAAAAGCAACCCTCTAAAAAGCCGCCAAAAACGTCGGTAAACCAATGAGCCCCTAGATAAACCCTTGAAAACGGTATCAAGAATATGATACCGAGGCAAAAAGTAGTAATTGTTATTCTGAATGATTTTTTCAGCCATTTATTACGATAAAAATAGAAGGCCATTAGGCCAAAAAAAGCGATGTAAAATGCTACGTGTCCGCTCGGGAAACCTTGAAATTTCGCATGCTCAATAATCCTTACCAATTTAAAACCAGGACGTGGTCTATTCACAGAGATTTTAACAACGTAAGTTAGCAAACCAATGCCCAAAGTTAAAAAACAGTAAATCGCTTCCATTTTATGCTTAAATAATAACAGTAAGCCTGTTGAAATGCTTACCATAATTACGGATACCCATATATGACCGAACCAGCTAATGGCTACCATTAAAAGATCAAGCAGCGGGCTGTGTGTTGCCTGCACTTCTTCTGAGATTCTGATATCTATGGACGACAAAGGAAAGATTATAATAAGTGTAGACAGCAATAACAAGCCAAGTGCAGTAATCACAAGGATTTTAGAGGTGTGTTTTTTCCTCATATAGTGTATTTAAAGAGTTTAATAGAAGATTACAAAGTAGAAAGGTCGCATTCCATTAATGTAAGATCCGGATTTAGAACAAGGAAAATTAGTTTAATGCCTAGCGTCATTTATCCATTGGCACTACAACAACAGGTACTTTAGAATCTCTTAATATTCCTTCAGCAACACTACCCATCAACAATCGATTCAACCCCTTTCGTCCGTGCGAACCCGCAACAATCATTGTGGCTTCCCACTCACGCGCAAGATCTAGAACGGTATCTTTCACATTACCTTCGGGAGTAAACAGTTCTGCATCTATGCCATTTGCATAATCTTTTACCACATGGTTAAGGAAATCCTCACGAAATTTTTTCATTTTCAACTCAGCAGTTTCAGGAAAAATACCAGCATCTACATCCCCAATAGCAAGTGCTTCATCTACAACGCCAATAAGTGCTATTTTTGCAGCAAATCTTCCTGCCAAATAAAACCCATATTTAATGGCTTTTAATGAAGAAGGACTGTCATCAGCTACAATTAAAATTCTTTCATTTTTCATAACTATCAATTTAATTTACAAATTTCTTGCGGCAAGAATACCCCCATAGGCAGCTAAAAAACCTAAGGCAATGCTAGCAAATGTATATAGAAGCATGGTAAAAATTTGGTGGTCGCTCATAAGCTGAACATTTTCAAAGGAAAAAGAGGAAAATGTTGTATAACCTCCGCAAAAACCTGTAATTAGAAATAGTCGCCAGTTTAATGCATTTGCGCCAAATCTTTCTGTGTAAAACACAAAAAACCCAATTAGGAAGCAGCCTGTAATGTTTACTATAAAAGTACCATACGGAAAGGCGGAATTAACAAATCCTACTACCCAACGATTTACGATAAATCTTAAGACGCTTCCTAAGCCGCCGCCAAAAAAGATGATGAGTATTATCTTCATAACCTATGATTTAATTTCCCAAAATTCTACGGCCTTAAAAACAATCATTTTTCCCGTCAGCAATTCCGCATGCTTTTTACAGAAATTTTCCAACTTATATTTTTCATCTATTAACTCTACACATAACAACAAATCGGCATTATCCAGTTCTACATGTTCTGTGGTAATTTTTCCATGCATAGAATATCCGCTATGTGTTTGATAAACTGAGGCATTCATCAACTGATCATCCTTTGCATATTGAACAATCTCCTTATATAACTGTTTTGATGTGAGTCTGCCCATAAACCCAAGTTGCTTTATCTTGTCTTTTGGCTTTAAGTAAATCTGTAGCTTGCCTAAGTTTTTTTCAATTATTGTCGGTTCCTTTATCATTTCTTTTCTTAAATAATAGTTGATATCTTCCTAATTTTTGATGAATATATCCACGTCGTTTATTAGCTTCCGTTAAGGAAGTTTCATCTGCAAAATTCTCATCGACAATTTTTGGTACTCCAATGAGTTGAGAACTATAAATGCCCGAATGCCCGCTAAAAAAATAGGCTGTAAAACAGGCTACTGCAAACAATAGTACATGCGTTCCCCCAAATAACTCTACACCCATAAAAGTACAGGCAAGCGGCGTATTTGTAGCACCCGAAAAAACCGCAATAAAACCAAGCGCAGCAAAAAGGCCCACAGGTGCGTTAAGAAAAGAAGCCAATGTATTACCAAGCGTTGCACCTATGTAAAATAGGGGCGTTACTTCACCACCTTTAAAGCCAGTTGCAAGCGTAACAGAAGTATATATTGTTTTCCACAGCCAGCTCCAAGTATCTGCTCCACCTGCATGAAAAGCAGAAGGGAGTGTAACAGCCCCTGCATATTCCGCATCAACTCCAAGACTTAAATAATCTGGTTTACCGTTTATAAAAGTTAGTGCTATTATGAAAAGTCCCCCGAAAACAGGAATCATCCATTTAGACTTAAATACTTTGAGGCAAATACTTTTTATTTCATGCACCATTCCTGAAAATAGGTAGCTGGCCAGACCAAAAACTGCCGAAGCAAGAACTACTTTCCCCAGTAGAAGAACGTCCATGTGTAGGAAATCATTAAAAATATAAGGTGTTTTAGATAGTGCTGCGATATGGTATTGGGTATGAGAAATTTGCCAAGCAGATACGGTCATATCTGCAAACACTGCTGCGATTAGTGCAGGGATCATGGCCTCATATTGAATCCTACCGATTGTTAATACTTCCATAGCGAAAATAGCCCCTGTTAAAGGGGTACCAAATACGGCACCAAAACCAGCAGCAACTCCAGCAGTAAGGATCATGCGCATATCCGGCCCTTTTAGTTTAAACCATCCGCCAAACATGGCTGCAATACTACCACCTATCTGCACTGCAGTTCCTTCTCGGCCAGCCGATCCGCCAAATAAATGTGTTATTACTGTGGTTATCAAAATGATAGGTGCCATTCTTTTTGGAACGCCTCCGCCTGCGGTATGAATTTGTTCCATAATCAGGTTGTTTCCCTTTTCAGAAGATTTTCCTACCGATTGGTAAATAAAATGAATAAGTACACCTGCAACTGGTAGTAGATAAAGTAGCCACTTGTGGTCGAAACGTAAATGTATGGCGGCGCTTAACAACCATAAGAAAAAAGCGACGACGCTACCAATTACAACCGCTACCGGAAGTACGAAAATGGTCCATCGAGTCAAATGTTTGACGATAGCAAAATGCTCTTTTAGAGATATTTTATTATCGTCTTTTTTGTTGGGAGTGTTAATCATTTGTTTAATTTGGTTTGTTTAAGATTGATATTGACAATTAGGCGTAACAATGTATTTCTCGTTAAAGTTAAAATCAGTTAAAGCGCTATAGCCCAACAGATTCGGCATAAATTTAGCAACATTGTTGATAAGCTTTGCTGTTGATATAGAAGACATTATTGAAAACAGAAAAAATGAGAAATCTACAAGAGGAATAGGATTATGAAACCCCGTGTATTTAAGAATCTTTGGATAAGCTGCCATCTACAATAATTGTTTTTACCATAAAGAACTCTCTTTATGGGGGTTACTATTGTAGGCGCCATCAGCTATCGCAGTTGTGAGGAAGGACACCATTTCCTTTTTCAAAGATATAAAAAGTTATCTTTCTCGCAAAAAATAAAACTTAGCTCGGACTATTTATTCGAACATAAGGCTGATAACGAAAGTAAACGTACGCAAAAAGGGCTTTAAATGCAAAAAGGAAACGTTTTATGTACGTTTCCTTTCAGTTGTTTTCGATAGTGTGGGAAATGAGGGGTTCGAACCCCCGACCCCCTCGGTGTAAACGAGGTGCTCTGAACCAGCTGAGCTAATTTCCCTTCTTTGTTTTGGGAATGCAAATATAGTGCTATAAAACTATCTTCCAAATATTATTTCAACTTTTTTAGCTGAACAATACTTCGAGTATTTTGTGTGATTTGATTTCGCCAAATGATGCGGTGTGTAACTGGTAGTAAACCAATATTTTATCTAAAATTACTCGCCGTTGCGTGCTAGATAAAATAATATCAGAAGATTTTTCAATTGGCGTTTTGTACAGCAAAATAAAAGGTTTAGCGTTTAATTCGGTTAAATAATTGGCATGTATAGGTATCCTCGAGACATATTCTCCCTCTTGTAAATCGAAATAAATTTGATCTTTTCTTTGCTGGTCGTTTGGTGAGAAGCCGAGAAAGCGCGTAAGTTTCAACAAAAATGATAAGTGGAAATTAGTTCCTGCGTTTTCTGTTTCATCAAACCAAGATATTCCATTAAAGATAAAGGCGAATAGGTTTTCGTCTGGAACTTGTTCTCTAATGCTTTTGTACAGTACTTCGTTTAAAAAAATGACAATGGTTGTTTTTAGTAAATCGTACGGTATGCTTTTAAAAACCGGCGAGGGTCTCAACTCCGACACTCTTTGTAGGTTATCGTTTGATTTGTGATACACCACCATGTCTAATAGATGTAGTGGTTGCAGCATGTTCAGCTTAATTTTAGCTTTCGGACGTTTTACTCCGTTTATTAGGTAAGATTGGGTGCCGAATTTATCTGTCAGAATTTGTGCAACCACGCTTGTATCGCTATAGTCTGTGGTCTTTAATACAACTCCGCGTACCTTGTGCAACATGGTCTAACAAACAATTTTTCCAAAAATATGTTATTTGAGCAAAATAAAATAGCTTAAAAGATTTCCTTACATTATAAATATTTTATTTTTGCGCCATCTTTAGAAATTAAACAAGAAAAGCATGTGGGGTAAGCTATCCAAATTTATACTTCAAAACCGAATCATTATCGTTATCTTTTTTGTGTTTGGAACCATATTTATGGCATGGCAGGCCAAAAATGTGAAGCTATCTTACGCGGGCGCAAAAATTCTACCGACAACAGACAGTACCTTTGTAAAATATACCCATTTTAAAAAGCAATTTGGGGAGGATGGAAGTGTAATGGTACTCGGTATTAAATCTCCAAAAATTTTTAAAAAAGACGTCTACAATAACTGGGTTAAGCTTTCTAGAAGTATTCAAAGTTTAGAAGGGATTAAACAAGTACTCTCTTCTGGACATATTTTTAGGCTGCAAAAAGATACGGTAGACAAAAAATTTGTATTGGTTCCAATTCCATCTGGTTTGGTTAACACAGATACAGAAATGGATTCTATAAAGAATTTGCTTTACGCAACTCCATTTTTTGAGGGTTTGGTCTACAACAGAGACAATGCAACGCTTATGGCCATAACTTTCGATAACAAGATTATCAATACGGCAAAGCGTAATCCAATTCTAAAGCAGATTGAAAAAGAAGCTGTTGCGTTTCAAAAAGAAAATAATATCGATGTGCACATTTCTGGTCTTCCGTATATACGCACGGCAGTTGGGCAGTTGGTAAGTAAAGAGTTTGTGCTCTTTTTGGGCCTCTCTATTTTAGTTTCCGCAGTTATTTTACTCATCTTCTTTAAGAAATTTTACGCCGTATTTTTCCCTATTCTGGTGGTTATAATGGGGGTAGTTTGGAGCGTTGGCACGCTGGTGCTTTTCGGCTTTGAATTGACTATTTTGACAGGCCTGATTCCCCCGTTAATAGTAATTATCGGCATTCCGAACAGTATTTTGCTGTTAAATAAATATCAGAAAGAATTAAGAAAAGACGGCAATAAGGAGCGCGCATTGCGCATAACTATAGAGCGTATTGCCATTACCACGCTCATTGCAAACGTTACTGCGGCCATTGGATTTGGCGTGCTCTATTTTACTGGCAGCGAGCTTTTAATGCAGTTTGGCAGCGTTGCCGCGATTAATGTGATGGTAACATGGTTGATGTGTTTGTGCCTTATTCCAATTATTTTTAGTTACCTCCCAGCGCCGAAAATGAACGCACAGCAACATGTGGAGTCAGGTTTTTTACACAAACTTTTGGTAAAAACCGACTATGTGGTGCAACATAAGGCCAGTTGGGTTTATGGTTTTACGATTTTGATTACCATTGTTGCGGCTGTTGGTGTGCTTAAAATTAATGTAAATGGATACGTGGTAGACGACTTGCCCAAAAGCTCTACCATATTAACCGATTTAAAGTTTTTCGAGAAGAATTTTGAAGGGATTTTGCCGCTTGAGGTTAGTGTAGACACTAAGAAAAAGAATGGCGTGTTTAACTTGACCAATTTAAAGCGCATAGATAAAATGGAAAGAATGATTTCTGCCTATCCAGAATTTTCTAGGTCTATTTCGGTTAATGCGGGCTTAAAATATGCAACTCAAGCATTCTACAATAATGATTCCTCCTACTACCGTTTGCCAGATAATTTTGAGAAAAATTTCGTGTTATCTTATATTGCAAATGGAGGTAAAGGGAATGCCAATTTGTTAAATAATTTTGTAGATAAAAACAAAGAAAGTACACGGATAAGTTTTCAAATGGCAGATGTAGGTTCTAAAAAGCTAGATGCACTGCTTGCAGAACTTAGGCCTAGAATTGATAGCATTTTGCCTCCAAAAAAGTTTAATGTTACCCTAACAGGATCGAGTATTATCTTTAGCAAAGGCACAGACTATATGCTAAAGCATTTGATCGAAAGCATAAGCTTGGCCGTTGTGCTCATATCGTTGTTAAGGTTGGCTCAATTTAAAAGTTTGGGAATCATGTTCATCTCGCTATTGCCAAATGTGGTGCCTCTAGTTATTACCGCTGGTATTATGGGCTATTTTGGTATTTCGCTAAAACCATCGACCATTTTAATTTTCACCATAGCCTTTGGTCTCGCCTCAGATCAAACCATCTATTTTTTAACCCGTTACCAGCAAGAATTTAGCTTAACTAATTTTAGCGTGCCACAAGTAATAACCGATACCATTACCGAAACGGGTGTTAGCATGACCCACATAGCATTGATTTTGTTTTTTGGTTTTGGAATATTTACAGCGTCTACGTTTGGCGGAACAGTAATATTGGGCTTGCTGCTTTCTATTACATTGATAGTGGCGCTTGTGTTTAATTTAACGCTGTTGCCTGTTCTTGTACTCTGGTTAGATAAAAAGAAAGTTAGAAAAGTAATTAGCCCAGAAGAATGTGCAAAAAATGCGGTAGAATTTAATCACTAGATTGTTGCAGCTATTTTAGGCAAAAGAAGAGGTGCCGAAAACCAGCTATTGCTTCGGCGCTAAATCCAATTTAATTTTATTCTTCGGTTGGTTTTGTATCATTGGGAACTTCAACAGTGGGATCGGTAATTATTTCTACATTTCCATCATTGTCTTTTTTTGCAAATAAAATAGGATACATGGTCCAGCAGGCGCCAACTATAAGTAGAAATCCAGATAATTCTGTCAAGTAGTAGTCATGCTGGATTCCGCTGGCTTTTAAAATTTTACCTGCGATATATGCCAAAACTCCGAACACAATAAGTATAAGAGGGCGCTGTAGTCTTAAAAGCTTTACCATTTAAATTTTTTTAACAAAAGTAAAAAAAATTATAACTGCTTCTAACAATAAATTTGTAATGCTATTGGCATAAAAAATTTTATTTCATGTTCAGCGCTTAGCCAATACCAAAATTTTAAAACCATGACACGATGATGCCATAAAGATTTGCCCTTTAGCATGTTATTTGCCGCAAAAATTCGTAAATTTGCAACCTTAATTTTTTGATGTTATTGGATTGATGTATAGGGAATTTAAACAATTAGATCTGGCTGCGCTTAGCCAAGAAGTACTTAGTTTTTGGAAAGAAGAAAAGATTTTTGAGAAGAGTATTTCCACTCGTCCAAAGTCCAATCCTTTTACGTTTTATGAGGGTCCTCCATCTGCCAATGGCATGCCCGGTATTCATCACGTAATGGGCCGCGCAATAAAGGATATTTTCTGTAGATATAAAACCCTAAAGGGCTTTCAGGTAAATAGAAAAGGCGGTTGGGATACGCATGGCCTACCTATTGAGCTTGCGGTCGAAAAGAAATTAGGAATTACCAAAGAAGATATAGGTAAGAAAATTAGCGTAGATGCCTATAATAAGGCCTGCCGAGAAGAGGTGATGAAATACACCGACGTTTGGAACGATCTTACTGAAAAAATGGGGTATTGGGTAGATTTAGAAAATCCTTATGTTACCTATCAAAACAACTATATAGAAACCCTTTGGTGGATTTTAAAGCAATTGTACGATAAGGACTTTTTGTATAAAGGATACACTGTTCAGCCATATTCTCCTGCTGCAGGTACGGGTTTAAGTTCTCACGAGCTTAATCAGCCTGGTACCTATAAAATGTTAAAAGATACTTCCATCACCGCCCAGTTTTGGCTGAGGAAAGATCAAGAGCATAAGTTGCTTTCTAAATTGATAGAAAACGAGACGGAAGATACCGCGTTTATTGCCTGGACAACCACACCTTGGACTTTACCTAGCAACGGAGCTTTGGCCGTTGGCGAAAAAATAATGTATGTAAAGGTTAAAACCTTTAACCAATATACGTTTAAGCCCGTAAGTGTTATTTTAGGGAAAGACTTGGTTGCGAAGCTTTTTAAGAAAGATAAGGAACTTTCTCTTGCAGATTTTAAAAACCTTAGCACTTGGGATGGCAAAGGAAGCGCTCCTTTTACAGTAGTCGATGAATTTATAGGTAAAGATTTAATTGGTCTGCGCTATCATCAATTGTTGGATTATGTCACAAATGAAGATTTAAAGAAAAATGCATTTCGCGTTATTCCCGCCGATTATGTAACCACAGAAGATGGTACTGGCGTTGTTCATATTGCTTCTGTGTTCGGTGCAGATGACTTTCGCGTTGCCAACGAGAGCGGTATTCCGGCCGTTATGATAACCGATGATAAAGGTAACCAATTGCCTTTGGTAGATAAGCAAGGGAAATTTGTTGCAGAGGTTTTAGATTTTGCAGGTAAATATGTAAAAGAAGAATATTATAGCGACGAAGAAAGGGCTGTACCAAACTTCAAATCTACCGATGTACTTCTTGCCATTAAGCTAAAGGAAGACAATAAGGCATTTGATGTAAAGAAATACGAACACAGTTATCCGCACTGCTGGCGAACAGATAAACCCGTTCTGTACTATCCTTTAGATAGTTGGTTCATTAAAACCACTGCTGTAAAAGAGAAGTTGGTTGCACTAAATAAAACCATCAATTGGAAACCAGAAAGTACCGGAACTGGTAGATTTGGCAACTGGTTAGAAAACCTAGTCGATTGGAATTTATCGCGCTCTAGGTATTGGGGAACTCCTTTGCCTATTTGGCGTACCGCCGATGGGTTAGAGGAAAAGTGTATTGGCTCTATTACAGAATTGAATACCGAAATAGATAAATCTGTACAGGCAGGATTTATGCCTCAAGGTTTCGAATTGAAAGACATGCATCGCCCTTATGTAGACGATGTGATTTTAACATCGGCCAAAGGCCAAAAAATGATGCGCGAAGCCGATTTGATAGACGTTTGGTTTGATAGTGGTGCCATGCCTTACGCACAATGGCATTATCCATTCGAAAATCAAGATGCATTTGAACATGCTTATCCTGCAGATTTTATAGCCGAAGGTGTAGATCAAACCCGAGGTTGGTTTTTTACGCTGCACGCCATCGCAGTAATGCTCAGCGAGGCAAGCGAAGAGATTAAAGCGGTCAATAGAAAAATCGGAAATCCTGGCGTGGCCTTCAAAAATGTGGTTTCTAACGGTTTGGTGTTAGATAAGAACGGCAATAAAATGTCTAAACGCCTTGGCAATGCTGTCGATCCGTTTAGCACCATTTCTACGTACAGCGCCGACGCTACACGTTGGTACATGATCAGCAATGCATCGCCATGGGACAATCTAAAATTTAGTTTAGAAGGATTGGACGAGGTAAGAAGAAAATTCTTCGGTACACTGTATAACGCCTATGCTTTCTTCGCCCTGTATGCCAATATAGATAAATTTCAAATTGATAAAAATACTTTAACTAAGGTAGAAGATTGCAGTGAGTTAGACCGATGGATCCTATCTCTCTTACAGCATTTGGTGTTAGAGGTAGATGGAAGCTACAACACCTACGAGCCTACAAAAGCTGCTCGTGCCATCCAAAATTTTGTAGATGAGCATTTGAGCAATTGGTATATCCGATTAAGCAGACGTCGTTTTTGGAAAGGCGAAATGACCGACGATAAGAAAGCAGCTTACGAAACCTTGTATGCATGTTTAGAAACTGTTGCGCAGTTAATGAGTCCAATAGCGCCTTTCTTTTCAGACTGGTTGTATAAAAATCTATCGATTGGTAATAAAGATGCGGCGACCTCTGTGCACTTAACTTATTGGAAAGAAGCCAACACTGCATGGTTAGATGAAACGCTGAACGAGCGGATGGAATACGCTCAAGAGATTTCATCTATGGTACTTTCGCTACGCAAGAAATCTGGAATAAATGTACGCCAACCTTTAGAGAAAATCCTTATACCATCTTTAAACAGCGAGTTCGAAGCAAAAATTGCAAGGGTTACAGATTACATTTTATCAGAAACAAATGTTAAACAGATAGAATTTATTACCGATACCCACGGCATTGTTAAGAAGAAGTTGAAACCTAATTTTAAATCGCTTGGTAAAAAAGTAGGTAAAGACATGGGGCTTGTTAAAGAAGCCATAGAAAATGCCAACCAAGAAGATATTTTTAGATTGGAAACCGAGGGATTTTTAACTGTTGTAGGCGCAGAAGATAAGCAGTATGCCGTAGAGTTAAATACCGATGTGGAGGTGTTTGCAGAAGATATTCCGGGTTGGCAGGTAACCAATTCTGGTAATTTAACCGTTGCCTTAGATGTAACCATTACTCCGCTGCTAAAAGAAGAAGGCATATCGCGCGAGCTGGTTAATCGAATTCAGAATATACGCAAGGAAATGGGCTTCGAAGTAACAGATCGCATAAAAGTATGGTTACAAAATGTTAACTTAGTTAAAAGTGCAGTTGCCAAAAACAAAGCTTACATTTGCGCCGAAATATTGGCTGATGATGTTGTTTTGGAAGATAATGATGCGGGCGAAAACAAAATCACAATTGATGATGTTGAGATTGCCATAACCATAAAAAAAGTTTAAAAATAAATTTAACGTTAAGAGATAAAAAATTAAGAGATATGGAAAATAGCACGAAAACTCGCTATTCAGACAGCGAATTACAAGAATTTAAAGAGCTTATTTTAAATAAGCTAAAGGTTGCCAAAGCAGAATTTACCTCTTTGACATCATCTTTAAGTAGTCCGAATGCAAATGGCACCGAAGATACTTCTGGTGCATATAAGACTTTAGAAGACGGTTCTGCAACCATGGAGAAAGAACAAATTAATCAGCTGGCTGCGCGCCAGAAAAAGTTTATTGATAATCTAGAAGCTGCCTTAGGACGCATAGAAAACAAAACGTATGGCATTTGCCGTGAGACTGGTAAATTGATCCAAAAAGAACGCTTACGCGCTGTGCCGCATGCAACCTTAAGTATGGAAGCAAAATTAAAGCAAGGTTAATGAAAGGCTATACAAAACCTTTACTTTTAATATTTTTGGTTCTAATTGCCGATCAAGTCTTAAAAACCTGGGTTAAAACCCACATGTATTTGGGGCAAGAGTTTAACATATTGGGCAAATGGTTCATTGTTCATTTTACCGAAAATAATGGCATGGCCTTTGGGATGGAGTTTGGCGGCGAATTTGGCAAATTGGCGCTTACGTTATTCCGCATTGTTGCCGTGGCAGGAATAGGGTATGGCTTACATTACTTGGTAAAACACAAATACCATCGTGGCTTAATTTTAAACGTTGCATTGATATTTGCTGGCGCAACCGGAAACATTATAGATTCTGTTTTTTACGGGAAAATATATGGTTACGAAACCTGGTTTCACGGAAGGGTAGTAGACATGTTGTACTTTCCAATAGCTCAAGGATATTTTCCAGCTTGGTTACCAATATGGGGCGGCGATGAGTTTGTGTTCTTTAGACCTGTTTTTAACTTGGCAGACGCGGCAATATCGGTAGGGGTTATTTTAATCCTCGTGTTTCAGAAAAATTATTTTAAAGAAGATGTAAAAGACGAGATAACCGTTAACAGTGAGATGGTAGAAGATTAACATTAAACAACAGCTAAAAACTTTATTCATTCCACTTCTTTTTAAAAGGAAGTGGAATTTTTTTTGGAGTTTACTATTGGTAATAAAGTTGGTTAGCACTATTTGTGGGCTTATAATTGTGCAATTCATGTAACTATTTGGGCGCTTTTAAACGCCATCCGCTGTATCTTTCTTTGGCTCAAAAAGCCAAAGAAAGGATGCCGCTACTGTCGTTAGCGCACTATCCCATGGGTTAACCGACAAGTTGCCCTGAACTTGTTTCAGAGTCTTTCAATTACGATCAATTTTTTAAAGGGGTAGATGCCGAAACGAGTTCGGCATGACGATTCTAAAAATTTTTTACATCATTGCAAGGCGCGAAGCAATCTCATTTTACGAGTGCCCTAAGATTGGTTTCCCGAAGTGTCGGGACAAGTTGTCGAAGACCATAAAAAAATCCAAAA
This sequence comes from Pedobacter sp. UYP30, assembly GCF_040547165.1. Taxonomy (NCBI): domain Bacteria; kingdom Pseudomonadati; phylum Bacteroidota; class Sphingobacteriia; order Sphingobacteriales; family Sphingobacteriaceae; genus Pedobacter; species Pedobacter sp. UYP30. Next base: position 21,291 of record NZ_JBEPPD010000004.1, read on the forward strand.
ACCAATAAAATGGCTGTCCTTCGACAAGCTCTGGATGACACCATTTTATTGGTTTTTCCTTGAGTTAATGACATTGCGGGACAGGCAGTGGTTCGCAACGAGTTTTTTTCGGAAAAAATGAAATTCTTTCTATACTGCTGGGCCACTACAAATCCAAAAAAAATTCCCGAAAGTTTTACAATTCGGGAATTGGTGGTTATATATTTTATCTAAGCATTTGTACCGTGGCAATTTTTATACTTCTTCCCACTTCCGCATGGGCAAGGGTCATTTCTGCCAATTTTTGGATCAGCTTTAACCGGCTGCTGAACAACCGCTTCTCTTGTGTCAGCAAATTCGCTTCCCTGTTCTGGGCTACCATATTCTTGTTTGGTAGTCTGAAGTTTTTGCTGTCTGCGTTGTACAGGTGCCTCTCTAACTTGCTCAGGCTCTTGTTGTACAGGTATTCCGCCTTTGTATAAAAAGCTAACAACTTCTTTGTTTACAGTATTTAACATGGTTTTAAACAAGTTAAACGCTTCCATTTTAAAAATAACCAATGGATCTTTTTGCTCATAGGCAGCGTTTTGTACAGACTGTTTCAATTCATCCATTTCGCGTAAATGCTCTTTCCATGTATCATCTATCAACGCTAAAATAATCGTTTTTTCAAAAGCCCTAATTACTTCTTTACCTTTACTTTCTACCGCTTTTTTAAGCTCCACAGCAACCTGTATTGCTCTCATGCCATCTGTAAAAGGCACCACAATCTGCTCAATATTTTTTCCGCGCTCTTCAAACACTTCGGTTAGCACAGGTAAGGCTTGTTTTATAATACCTGCAGATTTACGTCCATAAAATGTTTCAGCTTCGCCAAAAAGTTTTTCTGTAAGCTGAACTACGTTGGTCGCAGAAAATTCTTTCTCAGAAATGTCCGTATCAAAAGAGTAGTTTTTAATTACCTCTACTTTAAAGCCTTCGTAATTGTTCTCTAGTTTATATTCACTAACTATATCTTCTGCAACATCAAAAACCATGTTATTCATGTCTACCTCCAACCGATCGCCAAACAGGGCGTTTTTCCGTTTTGCATAAATAACGGTACGTTGCGAGTTCATTACATCATCATACTCTAGCAAACGTTTACGAACACCAAAGTTGTTTTCTTCTACTTTTCGTTGCGCACGTTCTATAGATTTGGTAATCATAGAATGCTGAATTACTTCACCTTCCTCGATACCCATTTTTACCATGATACCAGAGATACGCTCTGAGCCAAACAAACGCATTAAATTGTCTTCCAGTGAAACAAAGAATTGAGAAGATCCCGGGTCTCCTTGGCGACCAGATCTACCTCTTAGCTGTCTGTCTACCCGCCTAGATTCGTGACGTTCTGTACCAACTATGGCCAAACCGCCCGAACCTTTAACACCTTCCCCCAATTTAATATCTGTTCCCCTACCTGCCATATTTGTAGCAATGGTTACGGTACCAGGTTGGCCAGCTTCAGCCACAATATCTGCCTCTTTTTGGTGCATTTTTGCATTAAGCACATTATGCCTTATGCCCCTAATCTTTAGCATTCTGCTTAACAGCTCCGAAATTTCTACAGAGGTGGTACCCACCAATACCGGGCGACCCGCACGTGGCGTAATTTCTCCAGTCGCTAAATCGGGAGCAGGAATTAACAATCCTTTTTCATCTAATTTTGGAACAGGCCTACCAATACTATCAAGTAAAACGACAGGTTTTCCGTCTTTCTGCTTAATATTACCAGACTTGTCTGTCTCGTATTCTGTTTCATAATTGGTAAAAGGAAATACCAATAACTGAATCTCTCCCGCTACGGCATTGTATTTTTCTCGCACTGTACGATACACGTAATCCTGCTCGTCTAACCTGGTAATTATTCTATTGGTTGGGATTTCTACCACATCTAATTTATAGATGCTCCAAAGCTCGCCTGCTTCTGTAGTAGCCGTACCCGTCATTCCACATAATTTGTGGTACATACGGAAATAATTTTGAAGCGTTACCGTAGCGTAAGTTTGCGTTGCATCCTCAACCTTTACATTCTCTTTTGCTTCAATCGCTTGGTGTAGTCCGTCAGAATACCGACGGCCTTCCATAATACGACCAGTTTGCTCATCTACAATTTTAATCTTGTCTTCGTCGATGATGTATTCTGTATCTTTTTCAAATAAAGTGTAAGCCTTTAAAAGTTGATTTACCGAGTGGATACGCTCTGCTTTTACAGAATAATCTCTCATTAACGCATCTTTTTTAGTAACTTTTTCATCCCCAGGAAGGTCAGATTTCTCTAAATCTGCGATTTCTGTGCCTACATCTGGTAGGATAAAAAAGTGATTATCTTCTCCTGACTGTGTAATGAGTTCGATGCCTTTTTCTGTTAATTCTACTTGATTGTTTTTTTCGTCTATATAAAAGAAAAGCTCGGAATCTACCTTAGGCATATTTTTAGATTGATCTGCCATGTAGTGGTTTTCTATCTTTAGCAACAGCGAGCGCATGCCAGTTTCACTTAAGAATTTTATAAGTGCTTTGTTTTTAGGTAAACCCCTAAAAGCCCTAAGCAATGCCAACCCACCTTCGCCTTCTTCTGTTCCGTTTTTTCCGGCGCCAATTTGTTTTTTAGCTTCGTTGAGCGCTTGCGTTACATAGCTTTTTTGCGCATTAACCAAACGTTCAATTCTAGGTTTAAGTTCGTAGAATTCGTGTTCATCGCCTTTTGGAATTGGGCCAGAAATAATTAATGGTGTACGTGCATCATCAATTAAAACCGAATCAACCTCATCAACCATTGCAAAGTGTAATTTACGTTGTACCAGCTGGTCTGGCGTTTGCGCCATATTGTCACGTAAATAGTCGAAACCAAATTCGTTGTTTGTTCCGTAGGTAATATCTGCCGCATAAGCTTGTCTGCGTTCTTCGGAGTTTGGCTCGTGCTTATCTATACAATCTACCCTCATGCCATGAAATTCGAACAAAGGCCCGTTCCACTCGCTATCTCTTCGCGCCAAATAATCGTTTACGGTAACAATATGTACCCCGTTTCCGGCAAGGGCATTAAGGTAGGCAGGCAACGTACTCACAAGTGTTTTACCTTCGCCTGTTGCCATTTCGGCAACTTTGCCGCTATGCAGAACCATACCGCCAATAAGTTGTACATCGTAATGCACCATATTCCAAAATACCTCGGTGCCGGCTGCATCCCATTTATTTGCCCATTTAGCTTTGTCTCCTTCAATCGTTACGTTTTTGCGTTTTGCAGCATAATCTTTATCAAACTGACTTGCAGAAACTTCCAAAAATTCGTTCTCGCTAAAACGGCGAGAAGTTTCTTTCATCACCGCAAATGCTTCGGGCAATATTTCTTCCAGCACCTTTTCAAGTTCCTTGTCACGATCTTTTATTAAGGCATCTACCTGATCGTAAATGGCTGTTTTTTCGTGGAGCCCAAGATCATCACTTTCTGCTTCGGTTTTAAGCCCGGCAATTTTCTCGTCAATGTCTGTTAAAAAAGTCTTTATCCTGTCTTTAAAAATAATCGTTTTACCCCTTAATTCATCGTTGCTGATGGAGGATAGCTTAGCATATTCCTCATTTATTCGTAAAACCGCTGGCTGTATTAGTTTTATATCTCTTTCTGATTTGCTTCCGAAAACTTTGGCTAAAAATCCTAACATTATGTTTTTTTAATTCTTTATTTAATAAATTAATTTAGGCAACAATTACGCCACCGCATTTCGGCGGTCAGTTTGACAGTTGCAAGGCGCTAAAATTAAGGATATAATCTAAATTATCGGTTATTTAAAAGTCGATTAATTTGATTCGCCTACAAAAAGTTGCAAATGAGAGATGCTGGAGTTGTTTGCGGTAAAACATCACAATAGGAGCGAAACAGAATTTGAACGCATTTTGTGTAAGGTTAGGCCGTAAAGCTATAAAACTTATTCAAGTAAACACCCCGTTCTGCGACCACCCAGTCTGCTAGACGATCCAATCTTCGACCACCCTCTGAAAGGGGGGAATTACCCCCTCATATTTTTAACAAGCCTGCAATTCCACTCCTTTGGAGTAGTGCATGAAAGGCGGAATGGTTATTTCGAGGAGATTAATAATGCAAATAAGTCTGGCTTGTAAATTGCGATATGAATACTTGTAAATAGATTAGTTTTAATAGGCTTGAATCAGAACTTTGGTGGGAATATTCAAATGTTCGTGAATTTTCCGGATCATTTGTAAAGAGAGTTTTCTTTTTTCCTGCTTAGAAGTTCACTTGCTCTAATTTTAGGCCTACTACTTTTGCTAAGTCTTTTTGGCTGTATGCCATCTGCTCCATCCTAAATTCAATGGCTTCTACAGGATCTGGCAAGCCGATAGGAAAGTTTAAATTTTCGTAATTATCTACCAAGATTGCCAAAATTTCCAGTTCATCGCCTTCTTCGGTACCTCTTTTTGCATCGAATATGAGCTCCAGCCTTTCTAAAGCCTGCTCATAATCCTCTGGTGTTTTAATCGGTTTAATGTCCATTTTTAAATTGTTTTGGCATCAATTTTATCATACTCGGCATGAGTTCCAATAAATTTGATAAAAACCAGTTGATATTCGTAATTAATTTTACAATAAGCCGGTAGTGATTTCCTTTAATTTTAAACACTACTTTGTTATCTATCAACAAATTTGCGCTCGGATATTCCTTTTTAATTTGATTTGGTTTTTCCATGTTGCAGCTAAAGTATGCTGATGCCAAGCTTTGAGTTGCTGTAGGGCATTTGCTTGAATCTGCCAAAAATCTCGCAAAGTATTTTTTGAAAATATCCTCGATACTTATTTTTTTTCCAAAAAAAATTAAAAGTTCCCTAACTGGGAAATTTTAATTTAAACATTAAAAAAGACACCGAGTTTTATTTATTATTCCGACAAAGAGACAGTTGTACATACCATTTTTTAGTACCAAAAACTAAAAAACGGTTTGGTTAATGAAATGAGTTTATGAGAATTTGATATTATATTTTAGCTAATTCTGTAGAGCGTTATGTTAAGAGTTTAAAATTTGGGAGTTTGTGTCGGTTTATATTATCGTAAAATCGGAGTTTAATGGGAATGTAAATACCTTAATATAGCATCTAAAAATTAAACTTTGTTCTTTTGTAATTTCTAAGACAGTTTCTTTACTCATTGAATGTAGTTTGGTAATTGAGCTGATTATTAATCTTTAAAATGAACATCAAGAATAACTGCACATCTTATGGGACATAGAAATTTTTGCCAGTATTTTAGTTAGGAATGGAAGAACAATTATTCTTGAGAAATATTAATGCGAATAAAGGGATTATATTAAAAATCGTAAACCTTTATGCCGATGATTTGGAGGATAGAAAAGATTTATATCAAGAAATAATCTATCAAGCTTGGAAGGCGGTTGTGAGGTTTAGAGGTGAATCCAAGTTTTCTACTTGGTTGTACAAAATTAGCCTAAACGTGTCTCTCACATATTTCAGCAAATTGAAAAAGCATTTAAAGTCAACCGAAAACATAAGCATCCCTGAATATGAGTTTCCAAATGAACTTTCTGACCGATCTGACCGGCTCTACCGTGCAATCAGACAATTAAATGAAGTAGACAGAGCTTTGATCATGCTTCATTTAGATGGTTATGATAATGTATCTATCAGCGAGATTACTGGGATTACCAAAAACAATACTGGCGTGAAACTTCACCGGATTAAACAACAGTTAACGAATATTTTAAATAAGAAATAAAATGGATTTACTTCAAGAATGGAATGAGATGAACATAGAATTGGTAGAAAAGAATCAGCTTTTTTCGACAGATGTTAAAAGCGTTCAGAAATCTTCAAAAACCGTGTACTTAAGTTTGCTCAAGAATCTTAATGCCAAAATGACTTGGATTAGGATTTTATCTATACCTATGCTTTTAGGCGCTTTTTTTACAACTGGCCTATTACAGTATTTACTCTTAGGTACGTTTGTTAGCTATGAATTAGGTAGAATGTTCATGATTCAACAAGTTAATAAATTACCAAATTACATCGATTATTTGATGGTAACAAAGGATATGATTGCCTTCCAACTTAAAATTATAAACAGGATTCTTAAAATGGAAAAAATTTGGGCTTACATCTTTGGACCTTTCTTCGGTCCCTTAGGCTACATGGCAAGTTCGGCTTTTAAATATAAGACGCTCGATCAAATACTAGTAGTTCAACCGAACTTGGCATATATTCTGTTGGGGTTAGCGTTACTGGTATTTCCTATTTGCTACTTGGGTAACATGATGAATAAGTATGCTTTCGCTAAAGATGTGGAAAGGTTATTTGCTAATTTGAAAGAATTGGAAGATAACAGATAGGTGGCTGCTATTCTGATAGGATTATATAAAATTTAAGGTTTAATTAATAAAATGCCTTTAACTTTTACAGTCTCTATGTCCGTACCTCTTTCATAAAACTACACGTTCTAATCATTCAGAAAAGTTTAAAACATGCACTTTAAGATACTAGCTTTCTAAGTGTCATCAACTGCTAAATTTGCAGCTTATTATAATAAAACGATTGTTAAAAATACTGTTATAATCAAAAAACGGTGGTTTTTCGTGTCTCTACTCCATTTCTAACTTTTTAGGGTCTGTTCATCGTTTTGTTTTAGCTGCAATTCCAATCATCGATTCAAGGACTGAATTATCTGGATCAATTAATTTACTTCAGTGCTCTCAACATTTTCGAATAAATTTTATTATTACCGACGTTAAAAACACTGATTCGGTTAAAAGAAAGGCAAAGAGGACAGAGATACGGATAGCTAGATTTTCATTAGCAGAAATTCGTCTTAATTCCTTAAAATATATTTCTATTTTCAACTGTCTTGATGACATGAGTCATGGGGTATTATGACCATCGACACTAATGCCGCCTTATATGGTATTACCTTTACGAAAATCCAAACGTGATAGCATGTCAGAACTAACAGACAAACAAGAAATTACCAATTCTGAATTTAGGACAGAGCACGACAGCATGGGAAACGTTCAAGTGCCGATCGCTAGCTACTGGGGTGCTCAGACGGAACGTTCAAGAAATAACTTTAAGATTGGACCTCATGCTTCAATGCCAAAAGAAATTATCGAAGCTTTTGGTTTTCTTAAAAAAGCCGCTGCATTTGCAAATAAAGATTTGAATGTTTTACCTGCCGATAAAAGGGATTTGATTTCGGAAGTTTGCGATGAAATTATAGCTGGTAAATTATATTCCGCATTTCCACTGGTTATTTGGCAAACTGGTTCTGGTACCCAATCGAATATGAATGCAAATGAGGTTATCTCTAACCGAATACATGTTCTGCAGGGAAACACAATGGGAAACGGTAAACTTTACGTGCATCCAAACGATGACGTTAATAAATCTCAATCTTCTAATGATACTTTTCCTACGGCGATGCACATTGCGGCATATAAGATTTTAATTGAAGTAACTATTCCAGGAATTGAGAAATTACGGGATACTTTAAAGAAAAAATCTGAGGCTTTTATGAAAGTGGTAAAAATTGGTCGTACCCATTTAATGGATGCCACTCCGCTAACACTTGGGCAGGAAATTTCTGGCTATGTTTCTCAACTGAATCATGGTTTAAAAGCATTGAAAAATACCTTAGACCATCTTGCTGAACTTGCATTAGGAGGTACAGCGGTGGGAACGGGAATGAATACACCTAAGGGATATGACATAAAAGTTGCCAAATACATAGCTGAATTTACTGGTTTACCTTTTCGCACGGCAGATAATAAATTTGAGGCATTATCTGCACATGATGCTATAGTAGAGAGCCATGGCGCACTAAAACAAATTGCAGTTTCTCTTATGCACATTGCAAATAACATTAGAATGCTGGCATCAGGACCAAGGTGCAGTATTGGAGAACTGCATTTGCCCGAAAACGAACCTGGTTCATCAATAATGCCAGGTAAAGTTAATCCAACTCAAAATGAGGCAGTAACTATGGTTGCTGCTCAGGTAATGGGTAATGATGTAACAATAACAGTTGCAGGTTCAAACGGGCAATTTCAACTTAACGTGTTTAAACCAGTTATGGCCGCCAACTTCCTCCAATCTGCTCAGTTAATTGGAGATGCTTGTTGCTCGTTTAATGAACACTGCGCAATGGGAATTGAACCCAATTATGACGGCATCAAAAAACACCTCGAAACTTCACTAATGCTTGTAACGGCGCTTAATCCACATATCGGTTACGACAATGCTGCTAAAATTGCAAAATTAGCGCTAAAAGAGAATAACTCATTACGAGAGGCAGCCATTTCTTTAGGTCTGGTTACCGATGAGCAGTTTGACCAATGGGTAAGACCGGAAAAGATGATTGGAACTAATAAATAGCTCTTTTGACTTTAATACTATTAAATCCAATCCTTTATTCATGAAAAAATTCTGCTTCTTTTTACTAATCTGTTTTTCTTTAAACTGTTACTTAGCAAAAGCACAACAAATAGATCGTACAAGCGTAAAAGATAGCCTAACAAACTATTCTGCCTACAAACGTAAACTAACATTTGCTGGTGTTTTGCAAACAAGATATTTGCTTTCTTTAAATAAGGACGTAGACATTAGCGGCAAAAATTTCGACGGAACATTATCAAAAGGAATCTCTAATACTTTTATGATAAGACGAGCAAGAGTGATGGTAAAAGGTGATATTAATGATCATTTTTCAGCCAATATTCTAGCTAACCTAGCTGATTTTAGTAGCGATCCTACAAATAAAGTTTTAGAAAATGCTTACATCAGATATTCGCTAAACAAATACTTCCACGTTCAGGCAGGTCAGTTTCGACCCTTTTTTGGTATTGAAGATGCGATTTCTGTAGATATTATCCGTACGCTCGATTTTTCTAACCAATATTATGCTTTTGGTAAAAATGGTTGGCAAAGTTTTCAAACTGGCCTTTCAGTTTTCGGAAACATTATTCCTGATGGTAAGCTTAGATATTTTGCAGGAGTCTATAATGGCAACAATAAAAATAAACCTTCGGATGATAACAATACGAAGAATTATTATGGTAGGCTGGAAGCAGATTTATTAAAAAACGTCACAGTTGGCGTAAATGCAGGATCTGGTAGTATGGCTGCTAGTGGAGTAGGTAAAGCCTACGGTGCAGATGCATCAGCAAAAATTCCTTTATCTAAAAAATTCGATTTACTGTTAATGACTGAATTTAAAACTGGAGCAAACTTTTTAGCTTACAATGCAGATAAACAGCCTGTTCGTCCCGACTTAAGCGAATATCAAATGAGAGGATTTTATTTCTTTCCAACATTACGCTACAATCACGAAAGTAAAAGGTTGCGTGCCATTGAATTCTCTTGCAGGTACGAATATTTCGATGAGAATTATAAAGTTCAAAGTAATCCAAGACAAACATTTATTCCAAATGTGTCACTAATTTTTGCCGATGATTTTTATGCCGCCATACAATGTGGAGTGGCAATTGATCGCTTTAAAAATCAAATTCCCTTAACTACGGCCTATAATAATAGTCTGGGTTATGTTCAACTCCAAATACGCTTTTAAAAAAATAATATGAAAGAAATTAATCTAAAATCGCTTATCATCACCTTGGTGGTTGGTTTAGTTATCTGGTTTATTCCGGCGCCAGATGGAGTTAAGCCTAATGCATGGCATTTGTTGGCCATATTTGTAGCAACCATTGTGGGTATAATTTTAAAAGCCGCCTCAATGGGCACCATGGCTATTATTGGTATTACATTGTGCGCCACTACACAGGTTTTAGCTCCAGGCGATCCAAAGAATTCAATTTTGAATGCTTTAAGCGGTTTCGGTAATTCTACCATTTGGTTAATTGGCTTGGCATTTTTTATTGCCAGAGGTTTTATTAAAACCGGTTTAGGAACTCGAATTGCCTATAGTTTTATCAAGATTTTCGGTAAAAGTCCGCTGGGATTAGCCTATGGCTTAAATACGGCCGATCTAATTTTGGCTCCAGCCATTCCTAGCAATACAGCAAGGGCTGGTGGAGTGATTTTTCCGATCATGAAATCCATCGCAGTGAATATGGGCTCAATTCCTGAAAAACCAGAAACGCATCGAAAAATTGGAGCTTTCCTTACTTTGAGTAGTTATAATGCCAACATGATTACTTCCGTTATGTTCTTAACTGCAACTGCTAGTAATCCAATGGCTCAGAAATTCGCAAAAGATTTAGGCGTTACCATTACTTGGGGAAGCTGGGCAATTGCCGCACTAGTTCCTGGTTTGGTGTGTTTTATTTTAGTACCCCTGTTTTTATATAAAGTTTTCCCTCCAGAACTAAAAGAAACCAAAGAAGCGCCTGCCATTGCTGCTAAACAATTAAAAGAAATGGGGCCAATAACCATGAAGGAATGGTTAATGGTGGCCACCTTTATTATTCTATTGGTATTATGGATTTTTGGAAATTTATTTATGATCGATGCCACAACAGGTGCATTGATTGGTTTATGTATTTTACTTCTATGTGGCGTATTAACATGGGATGATGTAAAATCTGAAAAAGGCGCATGGGATACCATTGTTTGGTTCTCTTCTCTCGTAATGATGGGTTCTTACCTAAACTCATTGGGCTTAATTGGCTGGTTCGGTCATTTGGTAGGCGGAGAAATGAAAGGCCTAAGTTGGCAATTGGCTTTTCCTGTTATTATTTTAGTTTATTCTTATTGCCATTATATGTTTGCCAGTGCAACGGCCCAAGTTGCTGCTATGTATTCGGTTTTCTTAGCTGTTGGTATTGCAGTCGGAGTTCCCGGAACAATGCTTGCTATTTTCTTGGGTGCTTGTGCCACTTTAATGGGATCTCTTACCCATTACGGCCATGGTCCCGCGCCAATATTTTTTGGCAGTACTTATGTAGATCTTAAAGATTGGTGGAAGCAAGGATTTTTTATGAGTGTATTGTTTCTGCTTGTTTGGTTTTTAGTTGGTGGAATGTGGTGGAAAGTTATTGGCTTATGGTAAATAGAATTTAAAAACTAAATGGTTTAAACGGTAAAAATGAAACAAACAACATTAATTTATAAAATGATTATGGCCACCACAGGCCTGTTCCTGTGCTTTTTTTTAGTCATTCATTTGCTTGGAAATCTGCAACTACTTTTACCAGAAGCTGAAGCTAGAGAACAATTTAATTGGTACTCTCATCTATTGTCGGGAAATATTATCATTACAATTATTTCTTATGTGCTCTATCTTTCTTTAATTGGCCATGCCATTTATGCATTACTCATCACCAGGAAAAACAGGAAAGCAAATGGAACTAAATACAATTATGATAAACGTGGCGAAGTAAGTACTTGGAACAGTAGAAACATGGGTATATTAGGAACTATCATATTGTTATTCTTAATTATTCACTTAAAGGATTATTGGTACCTATTTAAGTTTGGCAGCTTGCCACTGGATCTAAAAGGAAATAAAGATCTCTATCAAATCGTGGTGAGCTCTTTTCAGCAGGGATGGTATGTGATAATCTATGAGATCTCATTCTTAGCGCTCGGATTTCACCTATTGCACGGCTTTTTCAGTGCAACAAGAACTGTGGGATTATACCACCCAAAGTATGCAAAGGCGCTTCGAGTTTTTGGATGGATTTATTCTGTGGCGCTCAGCTTAGGCTTTATGCTCATCCCGTTTTACATTTATTTTAACCTTAATTCCTAATGATGGATTCAAAAATTCCCGATGGTGACATCGCCGATAAATGGGAAAATTACAAAAATCACGCAAAGCTTATCAATCCCGCTAATAGAAAAAAACTTGATATTATAGTAGTGGGAACCGGTCTAGCAGGGTCTTCGTGCGCAGCATCACTAGCAGAACAAGGTTATAATGTTAAATCTTTCTGTTTTCAAGATTCTGCCAGAAGAGCGCATTCGGTTGCGGCCCAAGGTGGTGTAAATGCTGCAAAGAATTATAAAAATGATGGGGATAGCGTTTACCGAATGTTTTATGATACCATAAAAGGAGGAGATTTCCGTTCTCGTGAAGCCAATGTTTATCGTTTAGCAGAATGTTCTTTGGCACTCATAGATCAGGCAGTTGCACAAGGTGTGCCTTTTGCTAGAGAATATGGTGGGTATCTTAATAATCGTTCTTTTGGCGGAGTTCAAGTATCTCGTACATTTTACGCAAGGGGGCAAACTGGACAACAGCTTATGATTGGTGCTTACCAGGCATTGATGAGGCAGGTCTCTGCTGGTAAAGTAAAAACTTATACCCGCCATGAAATGCTTGATTTAGTATTGGTTGATGGAAAAGCAAAAGGGATAATTGCTCGGAATCTTGAAACCGGAGAAATTGAACGTTATGCGGCCAATGCAGTAGTATTGGCCACTGGCGGTTATGGCAAAGTTTATTACTTATCTACACTTGCCATGGGATGTAATACTTCCGCCATTTGGAGGGCGCACAAAAAAGGTGCTTTTATGTCTGGCGTAAGCTGGATTCAATTTCATCCAACCTGCTTACCACAAATTGGAGAAACTCAATCGAAACTTACTTTAATGTCAGAATCGCTCCGTAATGATGGCAGAATTTGGGTTCCAAAGAAAGCACATGACGAGCGGAAACCAAATGATATCCCTGAAGATGAAAGAGATTATTATTTAGAAAGACGCTACCCAGCTTTTGGCAATCTTTCTCCTAGAGATATTGCCTCTAGAGCGGCCAAAGAAAGAATTGACGCAGGATGTGGGGTTGGCCCTATGAAAAATGCGGTCTGCCTAGATTTTTCTAAAGCAATTAAAGAACAGGGAAAGGATAAAATTGAAGAAAAATATGGGAATTTGTTTCGCATGTACGATAAAATTAATGGTGTAAATGCTTATAAAGAGCCGATGTTAATTTCTCCAGCAGCGCATTTTACAATGGGCGGTTTATGGGTTGATTATGATTTGATGACAACAATACCAGGACTGTTTGCTTTAGGCGAAGCAAATTTTTCTGATCATGGTGCTAACAGGCTCGGTGCAAATTCTTTACTTCAATCCTGTGTAGATGGTTATTTTATCGCACCATACACTATTCCAAATTATCTTTCGGGTGACGCAAAGACTGAAAAAGTAACCACTGATCATCCCGCCTTTGTAGAAGCGGAAAACGGCGTTCGGGCACAAATTACTCGATATTTGAGTATTGACGGGCATCTTTCTGCCGATCATTTTCACAAAACATTAGGTAAACTTCTTTATGATAAATGTGGACTTTCTAGAACTAAAGAAAGTTTAGAGGAAGCGATAATAGAATTAAAAGAGCTTAAAGTATCTTTTGATCATGAATTGAAAATTACTGGCGATAACCATGTTAATTCTGAATTAGAAAAGGCCGGACGAATAGATGATTTTTTACAATTAGGTGTTCTCATGTGTTATGATGCCTTGCAGCGGGAAGAATCATGTGGCGCACATTTTAGAGAGGAGTATCAAACACCTGAAGGAGAAGCGTTACGAAATGACGAGGATTTTTGTTATGTATCGGCTTGGGAGTGGAAAGGTAAAGATGAAAAAGAAGAATTGTACAAAGAGCCTTTAGTTTTTAAAGCTGTAGAACTTACCGTAAGGAGTTACAAATAAAATATTTACAATCATATTATGAAATTATATCTAAAAGTTTGGCGTCAGGAAGGCAGAGAAAGCAAAGGAAGCATGGTTGATTATGAAGTTGATGGGATTTCTGAACACATGTCTTTTCTGGAAATGTTAGACTTGTTAAACGAAAGGTTAATAGTAAAAGGAGAAAGAGTAATAGAATTTGACCACGATTGTAGAGAAGGTATTTGCGGCGCCTGTGGCATGATGATTAATGGAAGGGCTCATGGTCCATTATCTGGAACAACTACATGCCAATTGCACATGAGAAGTTTTAAAGATGGAGAAACGGTTTTTATAGAACCTTTCCGTGCAGCTGCTTTTCCTATTTTAAGAGATTTGAAAATAGATCGTTCTGCTTTTGATCATATCATCCAAGCAGGTGGTTATATTTCGGCCTCAACAGGGCAGGCTCCAGAGTCAAACAGTATTCCCATTGCCCACAATGTAACAGAGGCTGCTTTTGATGCAGCGGCCTGCATTGGTTGTGGAGCATGTGTGGCTACATGTAAAAATTCTAGCGCCGCTTTGTTTACCTCGGCAAAAATAGCTCATTTAGAGTTGCTGCCTCAGGGCAAACTCGAAGGTTTAGACCGAGTTATAACCATGGTTGATCAGATGGATGCTGAGGGGTTTGGTCATTGTTCCAATACTGAAGCATGCGAAGTAGAATGTCCTCAAGAAATTTCTGTTCTGCACATTGGGCGGATGAATTACCAATATAATAAATCGCTAATCTTACATAAATAGAAACTAAATATCACTATTAGGAGAGAGGGCGTAAAATTCTTTTTGAATAAGCTATAATTATGTCGACTGAATGAATAAGGCATTGATAGGTAAATTACGTTCAGGCACATTTTGAGTAATCTAAAAATCTTAAGCTTAAACATTTCTCGTAGATTTAAAAGACTTGTGGCATCTGTAGTCTAAAAAAATGTGATTTCGGATTCTTAATCAAAAATTTTCATTCTTAAAAAACGGCCGCTTTTTGAGAATATTTGTGCCCTGCTTTTCTAACTGTGGGAGAAAAATCCCGCAATCTCTAATTTTAGTATTGATCTCTAGTCGTTACTTCAAAAACACCTCAGTTGCGCCATATCCAAACTTCTCCTTTTGGCCATCCATAAAGGTTTTTACTTGTGCATTGCCAGAAACTATTCTGTGTATTTTATTCCTTAAAGTTCCGTTGCCACTGCCGTGGATGAAAATAATTTTTTCGAATTTATGAACAATTGCAGCTTCTAAATTCCGCTCAAATTCTGCCATTTGAATTTGGAGAATCTCCTCTGGTTTCAAGAATTGATAGTCGTTTCTAAGTTTTTCTATGTGCAAGTCTACTTCTTGCAACGGCGCCGAAACTATTTTCTTCTCGTCTTTGCCTTTAAAAAAGCTTTCTTTTAGCTTTTCTGGATCTATGCTAGCAAAAGGTTCGGTTAAATTAATTTGCCAGCCTTTTTGGTTGATGATCGCCAGGCTTTTCTTTTCGCCACTAAAATCTTTAGCCCTAAAGCTTTTTTTAAACACAAGGGGCAAAGTTGGTTTAACATCAGCTTTACTCTGAACCAAAACCTGAAACTCAAATTCGGGCCACGAATTTAAATCTATCAACGATGCCGAGTGTATCGATGCCGATTGAAAAGGAACAATTATGCCATGATAAATTGGTGTATATCTATTTTTGTGAGAGGTGATTACACTAGCCAATAAAATATCTGCGGTATCATTTACCAGATTAAAATGAATAACATCTTGGGCATTTTTATCTGAAACCATAGCCAGCAAAATACCCGTAAAGGTTCTTTCTGAGTAGTCGACAACATCTTCTTCAATTTTTGTACTCTTCTCTGGCGCACTTTTGCCATGTACATAAGTAAGGTTGCTCGCCAAAACCGGAATTTCAAATCCATCGGTATCGGTTACACCCAAGGTTTGGGGGTCTATCACTTTGGTTACATATCCTTCGCGTTTTTCGTCCACAAACCGAACAAAATCTCCTAATTTAAACATGGTTATTTATTTTTGTGTTTTTTAACTTAACGGCGGGTTTCGTTGCCGTGATAAATACTAAGGTAACTCTCATATCTCGAAGCGGCAATAGTGCCATCCTCTACGGCAACTAGTACGGCGCAACCTGGCTCGTTAATGTGTTTGCAATTGTTAAACCTGCAATGATGCGAGGTTTTGAAAATTTCTCTAAAAAAGTGCCCCAATTCTGCTGGATCAATGTCTATTACGCCAAGCTCTCTAATGCCTGGGGTATCTACAATAAATCCGCCCTGCGGTAACGGAAACATTTCTGCAAAAGTTGTGGTATGTTGCCCTTTATCGCTAGCAGCAGAAACTTCGCCAGTTCTAAGGGTATTATTTGGCAATAAGGCGTTTATCAAACTAGATTTGCCAACACCAGAATGGCCAGAAATTAGCGTTGTTTTATTAGCAATCAGATCTTTTACCAATTGCACATTAGTGCCTTTTAACGCAGAAACTTCCAAACACTGATAGCCTATATGTTGATAGATGTTTTTAAATTCTTCTAAAATCTCAAGCCCATGTGCGCTAAACAGGTCTAGTTTATTAAACACCAACACGGCAGGCACCCCATAAGCTTCTGCCGAAACCAAAAACCGATCTATAAAACCAAATGAGGTTCTTGGCGACGCTAAAGTAACGAGCAGAATAGCCATATCTAAATTGGCGGCCAAAATTTGCGCTTGTTTGCTCAGGTTGATGGATTTGCGAATAATATAATTTCTGCGCGGTAAAATATCGGTAATAAAACCAACATCGCTACTTTGCTCTAGCTCAAATAAAACTTTATCGCCAACGGCTATCGGATTTGTGGTTTTAAGGCCTTTCATCCTAAATTTGCCCAAAATTCGGCATTCGTAGGTTGTTCCATTTGCTGCTAGCACATTGTACCAACTTCCTGTAGATTTTACTACCAAGCCATCCATCAATCGTTTTTCATTTCTATTTTAGGTAAATATTTCGAGGTCGCTTTTACACACATCTAAATGCAAAGATACTTTTTTACCAATGGCTGTCAAACTTGTTGCTTTGTAAAGATCAAAAATCAAACAGCTTTGGGCTTTAATGTGTTGCTTTGTATATGAATTCTTCAATAAAATTAAGCGTGTTAGATCAATCGCCGGTTAGGTATGGGGTAGATGCTAGGCAAGCACTTGCAGAAACCACTCAGTTGGCAATCGAAACAGAAAGGTTGGGTTATCATCGCTTTTGGGTCTCAGAGCATCACAACACTACCGCTTTAGCAGGTTCTACGCCCGAGGTTTTAATAGCGCATTTGGCAAACCACACCTCGAAAATGAGAATAGGCTCTGGCGGCATTATGTTGCCCAATCATAACGCACTAAAGGTTGCAGAAAGTTTTCGGCTGTTAGAATGCCTGCATCCCGGTAGGATAGATTTGGGAATGGGTAGAGCGCCTGGCACAGATAGAATTACGGCGTCGATGTTAAATCCAAGCAACACGTTTAATGAGCGAGATTTCGTCATTCAGCTTTCTGATTTACAAAATTACTTGCACGATATTCCTAATGATGATCCGTTGAAAGCAAAAGTAAAGGCAATTCCAATAGCAAACACGGTTCCGCAACAATGGTTGTTAAGTAGCAGCGGGCAGAGCGCCTCGTTTGCAGCGCATTTTGGCATGGGTTTTTCTTTTGCGCACTTTATAAATCCGCAGGGCGGAGCAGAGGCAGCGAAATACTACAGAGACCAATTTAAGCCATCTTTAGACTTAGAAAAGCCCGCTGTAAATGTGGCGCTTTTTATTTTTTGCTCAGAAAGTGAAGAAAAACTTAAGCAAGAGGAGAAATTAATGGGACATCGGTTTTTACAATTAGAGAAGGGGCGGGGAATAGGTTCTTTTACCTATAGCGATATTAAAGATGTTAAATATGAAGCGGTGGAGCTAGAAAGAATTAACGCCAATAAAGCAAGAATGATTTATGGAAGCCCGGCCGATTTGAAAGTAAAGCTACAAGAACTTGCCACAAGTTATGGGGTAGATGAGATTATGGCGGTAACCATTACCGAAAGTTTTGAAGATAGGCTGAAGTCTTATAGATTGTTGAGCGAGATTTCTTTTTAAATAATTTGGGCGCTTTAACACGCCTTACACTTTATCTTTTATTGCGCTAAGGGAGCAACAAAAGGATGTCGTTTCAGTCGTTAGCGCGGTATAACACTATTTCGTGTTGACGCTGGAAACATCTCACTCGCTATGGAAATTTGCGCCCTTAGATTTGGGCTATATTTTGGTGATGTTAGTTTGGACTCGCGATAGAACCACGCCGCCCCACACTATGGCTTTCGCACCCCCTCCTTGAAAATAGTAGGAGAGTAAAACTACGGACTTTAACAATTCCAGATACTATTCTGTCGTATTTTTTTCACGCAACAAACTTCTCCCAAGGCTGACAATCTAGAGTGCCTAAACCCGATTGCCGTGTAAAGCCCGGAACGAGAAACGAGTGAGGACTTGCAACAGAAAGCGGGGCTGCAGAACCCAAGAATTGCTGACATTCGTTTCAAAAAAAAAGACCGCCTAAAAAAGCGGTCTCAATTTTTATCTATTCCGTTGGAGGATTGCATTCCCAAAAGTCGGAATAGGCTTTACCTCGCAACGACGGATTTTTTATCAAACCCTGCACATTTCCAGTGCTGAGTTTGTCGAGGGATTTGTTGCACATTTCGACAGGCTACCATTGACGTTTTTATGTAGACGATTAATAATCAGATAATTATACTATTATCTTATTTCTATTACTCCTCCATTCAGCCTTAGCAAATTGACCAACACTCTGCCTTGCGCTGCCCTGTCCGGATGGGAGTCCTACTTTTTTCTTGACAAAAAAGTAGCAAAAAGTCAAGGCTGGCACCCCTTTGGGTAAAAATTCGCCAAGCTGTTTAATATCGATGATTCGAGGCCTTTCCCAGGCTTGTTCCCACGCAAGGCTGCGAATCCTCTTCGTAGCTGCAAAGTGTCCGGTTTCTGCAAGCAGCTTCGGGCGTTTTTTCCTCCAAACTGCTGCTAGGCCAATCCCACCATGCTGGCTATAGCGAGCTTAAACAAAAACGTCATTTATATTGATTTATATGAAATATATTAAACCTCAATGTGACAGTGCGATTGAAGGGAGCTTTGGTCTTTGGTCTTTCAGCTTTGTTCCTTGCTCCTTAATCCTTGCTCTCCTCTATATGCCCAAAAGTAACCGCGCCGGATCTTCTAACAATTGTTTTAAGCGCACCAAGAAGCTTACAGATTCTCTTCCGTCGATAATTCTATGGTCGTAAGACAGCGCTAAATACATCATCGGTCTAATCACAACTTCTCCTTTTTCGGCAATTGGGCGTTCTACAATATTGTGCATGCCTAAAATGGCCGATTGTGGCGAGTTAATAATTGGAGTTGACATCATAGAGCCAAATACGCCTCCGTTGGTAATGGTAAAAGTACCACCTGTCATTTCTTCGATTGTTAATTTGTTATCGCGAGCTTTCAATGCAAGCTCCAAAACAGATTTTTCGATCTCGGCAAGAGATTTACTTTCTGCATTTCTAATTACGGGAACTACCAAACCTTTTGGTGCAGAAACCGCTATAGAAATGTCGGCGAAATCGTTATAGACAATTTGATCGCCATCTATACGTGCATTTACCGATGGAAAATCTTTTAGCGCTTCGGTTACCGCCTTGGTAAAAAAGCTCATAAAGCCCAAACCAACTTTGTACTTTTCTTTAAACTGTTCTTTGTATTTTGCGCGCAAATCCATAATGGGTTTCATGTTTACCTCATTAAAAGTGGTTAACATGGCGGTTTCGCTTTTAACGGCAACCAAACGTTTTGCAACAGTTTTGCGCAATGGCGACATTTTTTCGCGGCGCTCATTTCTATTTCCCGGTTTGCCTTCAACAGGAGCTGGTGGGCGTAAAATAACCTCTGTTTTTCTAACTTCTGCATCAACTGTTTTGCCACTATCTGTTTTTAGCGCATCTTCTTTGGTAATTCTTCCATCAACGCCGGTTCCTTGCACATCTGCAGTTGCAATTCCTTTTTCTGCAAGAATTTTAGCGGCTGCCGGAGAAGGCGTACCCTTTGCATAAGAATCTTTCTCCGAATTTTCCGATTCTGGACTTAGGATTTTAGATTTTTCCTCTACCGCATCTGCTGCTTTTTTATCGCCCGTAGGTGCAGCACTTTCTGGTTTTTTAGTTCCAGCTGCTCCTTCTTCAATGCTACAAACTATTGCACCAATAGGAAGCGTATCGCCTTCGGCAGCAATTATTTTTAAAATTCCTGCAGCTTCGGCGGGTAGCTCAAAAGTAGCTTTATCCGATTCAAGTTCGGCAATAACTTCATCCATTTCTACTGCATCACCGTCTTTTTTAAGCCATTGTGATAAAACAACTTCTGTTATCGATTCGCCAACCGGCGGAACTTTTATTTCTAAACCCATAATGTTTTTGTATGCTGTATACTTTTATTTTTTTTCTATTCCTTACTGCCAATTGATTGTTTAATCTACCGGAAGCAAGGTTTTTGTAGACTTCTTAACAATTTCTTTTACGTCTTTGGTATCTGCAACAGCTAAGGCTGTTGCTATAATATAGGCTTGTTGAGCGGCATGTTGCTTTGCAAAACCTGTAGCGGTACTGCTGCTTTCTTTCCTAGATATTACGTCGATGCCATTTAATCCTGTTTTATATAAATGGCGGAAAAAGTATGGCCAAGCGCCCATATTTTCTGGCTCTTCTTGAACCCAGAAAATCTCTTTGGCATTTTTATATTTTTTCTTAATGGCTTCCATTTGAGTAACGGGAGTTGGATAAAGTTGTTCTACGCGAACAATTGCCACGTGTTTTAAATTATCGTTATTCTTTTTCTCTAACAACTCGTAATAAATTTTTCCGGTACAAAACAATATCCGTTTCACCTGAGATACTGTTGCATTTGCATCATCAATCACTTCCATAAAGCCACCGGTTGTAAAGTCGGCAAGTGGCGAAACGCATTTTGCGTTTCTTAACAAGCTTTTTGGGGTAAAGACAATAAGTGGTTTTCTAAAATCGCGCTTAAACTGACGGCGCAATGCATGGAAAAAGTTTGCAGGTGTACTGCAATTGGTTACCTGCATGTTGTAATCTGCGCAAAGTTCTAGAAAACGCTCTACGCGTGCAGATGAATGCTCGGGGCCTTGACCCTCGTAGCCGTGCGGCAACAACATTACCAAACCATTCTCTCTCTGCCATTTCGTTTCTGAACTTGCTACATATTGGTCTACTACAATTTGTGCGCCGTTAAAAAAGTCTCCGAACTGTGCTTCCCAAATGGTTAAAGCATTGGGGTTTGCCATTGCATAGCCGTATTCGAAACCAAGCACACCATACTCAGAAAGATGAGAGTTATAAATGTCAAACTGAGCCTGTTGGTCAGAAATGTTTGCAAGCGGCACATATTCTGCCTCGCTGTTTTCTAAGGTCAATACCGCATGGCGGTGTGAAAAAGTGCCACGTTCTACATCTTGACCACTTAATCTTACCCTTTTTCCTTCAGACAATAATGTTCCATAAGCCAATTGTTCGCCCATGGCCCAATCGAATACATGCGTATCGTTTACCATTTTGCTACGCTCGGCAAAAAGCTTTTCTATTTTTTTAAAGAATTTTTTATTCTCTGGTAATGAAGTAATTCTTTTTCCTATCTCTAATAAAGTAGATTCTTTTACGGCTGTAATTGGAGATTTCTCGAAATCTTTTGGTGTCGCCATTCTTAAATCTGCCCAAGCTCCACCAAACTTAACCTCGCCGTTGCTGCTTACAAAATCTTTTGCTTCATCGAGCCGCTTTTGCAATACGCTGCGAAAATCTTTCTCCATTTCTTTTGCAAAGCCAACTTCTAAAACGCCTTCTTTGGTGAGTTGATCTATATAAATATCTCTTGGATTTGGATGTTCTTCTATTAATTTATAGAGTAGCGGCTGAGTAAACTTTGGTTCATCTGCCTCGTTATGTCCAAAACGTCGGTAACATAAAATATCTATAAATACATCATTTTTATATTTTTGACGATATTCCATCGCCAACCTAATGGCATAAATCAACGCCTCTACATCATCTCCGTTAACATGAAAAACTGGCGATAAAGTTACCTTTGCAATGTCTGTGCAGTAGGTACTTGTTCTACCGTCTTTATAATTTGTGGTAAAACCTATTTGATTGTTGATTACCAAATGAATCGTGCCTCCGGTTTTATAACCTTCTAACCCTGCCATTTGAATCACTTCATACACAATGCCTTGGCCCGCAATAGAAGCATCGCCATGGATAAGAATTGGCGCTATTCTACTGTTGTCGCCAGCGTATTTAAAATCTATTTTAGATCTACAAAGTCCCTCAACTACCCCATTTACGGTTTCTAAATGTGATGGGTTTGGGCATAAGCTTAGGTGAACGTTCTTGCCGCCATCGGTAGTAACATCTGTAGAATAACCAAGGTGGTATTTTACATCGCCACCATAAGGCGTTTCTGGATTGTAGCTTTTGCCTTCAAACTCTGCGAAAATGTCTTTATAAGTTTTTTGCATAATGTTGGCTAGCACATTTAATCGTCCGCGGTGTGCCATGCCAATTACAAATTCTTCTATTCCTAACTCTGCTCCACGTTCTATAACCGCATCTAACGCTGGTATTAAAGACTCGGCGCCTTCTAAAGAAAACCGTTTTTGACCCAAGAATTTGGTACCTAAGAAATTCTCGAAACTTACCGCTTCGTTAAGTTTACTAAGGATGTGTTTTTTTTCTGCTATAGAAAAGCTTCCTTTATTTCGGCTGCTTTCCATTTTGTCTTGTATCCAATTTAACACTTCTGGCGTACGTAAAAACTTATATTCTGCACCAATATTATTGGCATAGGTTTGTTTTAGTACATGAAGTATGTCTTTTAACTTTGCTGTGCCAATGCCAATTTCCACACCTGCATCAAAAACAGTTTCTAAATCATCATCACACAAACCAAAATTGCTTAATTCTAACGTTGGCAAGTGTTTTCTTCGCTCCCTAACCGGGTTGGTATGGGTAAAGAGATGGCCACGACTACGGTAGCCTTCAATTAAATTTAAAACACTAACTTCTTTTAAAAACTTGCCAGGAACTTGTTCTGTAATTTTAGGGCTTCCAGAAGCTCTTCCAAAGTCGAACCCTTCGAAGAATTTTTGCCAACCAAATTCAACTGAATCTGGGTTTTGAAGGTAAGATTGATATATTGAATCTATGTATTCGGCGTTTGCACCGTTGAGATAAGATAAGCTATCCATTTTTAACGTTTTTCTATAAGCTATACAAAATTAGGGTTTTGCCGTTTAATATCGGCAAAAAACTCTATTTAAATAATGTGGGTAATTGAATAGTTGATTTACTAATTAGTAAGCAAAAACGATGCAAGAATAGCTTTTTTTAGAAATAAAAAAGAATTAATCGAAATTTTTTGGGTTAAGAAGCCCAGGTAAGTGCATAATTTCCCTTTGGGTCTAAACTTTTTATGTTTTTATCAAAATTAAAGTTTGTCTTGCTTTTTTGGTCGGCACCTACCCCCGCCATGTTTGCCCAGTTGCCCCAATTACTAGAAGGGTTGTAGTCGATAAGTTTTTCTTCGAAATACGCAGCTCCATATACCCAAGAGACTTCTAAATTATCAATAAGAAAATGTGCCGCTGTTTGTCTTGCCAAGTTTGAGATATAACCTGTGGAGTTTAGCTCGGTCATTACCGCATCTACCACTGCAAACCCAGTCTGTCCGTTTTTCCAATGGTCAAAATTTACTTCTTCGTTTTTGGTATCTACAGGTGGTTGATTTCCAAAACCATCTTGCTCGTAAAATTTATAGCCATGTTTTTTAAACATAAAGCGAAAGTAATCTCGCCATAGCAGCCCCAATAAAATGTGGTTGAACATGGCCTTTGCATTAGGTATGTTTTCTGAGTTTTTTATTTCCCAGTAAACCTTACGTGGTGATAGGCAACCCATTGCAAGCCAAGCAGAAAGCATAGATTCCATAACCAACGTTTTACATTCAGCCGCATGTTTTATATTAGAAACAGTTTTCTGAAGTAAATTAAGTCCTGCATATTCACCTCCTATAAACTTAAATTGCGCCCTTTTATCGTGTTGCTGTTTTTTAAGGTTAAACTCTTTTAAACTTGGAGGTTTGCCCCAATCTATAACATCTGCTACATTTATTCTGTCGGGAGCGATAAAACAAGGTTTTATAATAGAATCTCTTTCTACTCTTTTTCTAAATTGGTTAAAGGTATCTGGTATGTCCTTAATCGGAAAAGGTAAGTCCGCCTTATTATATAAAGTATGACCAATAAAATGTTTTAGATTGATTTTCTGCTTCCAAAGTTCGTTCTCCAACAAACCCGAAACTGCAGTTTCTTCTTTTGCAACTTCGCGGTGATGGTAAACTTCGGTTATTTCATATTCAGCAACTAAGTTTGGAATGATTTCCTCAGGTTTGCCCTCTTTAATAAGTAGGTTTCCGCCAATTTGCTTAAGTGCATTTCGAAGTGCGAGCACACTCTCCAAAAGGAATTCGGCCCTAATGTTGCCAGTTTTTTGTGTGCCAAAATCCGTTTCGCCAAAAGACCTAGGATCGAAAATATAAACGGGTAATATTAAATCTGATTTTGAAATAGCCTCAACAAGCACTTCATTATCGTGCAAGCGAAGATCGTTTCTAAACCAAACTAAAATTTTTTTTGTCATTTAATGATGGAAAAGGGAAGAGCGTGCACCATTGGTTAATTGCAAATCTATCTTATTTTTTGATGGTTGGCAAAAGCAAGACGGATTCTTTACAAAGTAGTAACAATACATTTAGAAGAAAAAATACAGAGGAAAATCAGAAGTCAGCTGTCAGAAATTAGTTATTTATCGTCCAAAACTAAATTTGTCTTGCCATAGCCGCCCGGCTTAGCCATTACCTGATAGTGAGAAACTTATGTAAGAACGTCAAAGGCAGTTGACCCACCAATGCCCTAAAAATAACTCGAAAAAAAAGCCAGATTGAACAAATATTTTTTTGTACATGTAGCAATTCAATCGTTTTTTTGTCATCGTCTATCATCCCAACAAAACAAACAGCGGCTCATTGTTGTAATGATAATGGAATATTATGGGCAAGATATATGGAAAACAAAGTTTTAATTACTGGTGGAACAGGACTTATTGGAAGAAAGTTAATCGATGCACTATTGGCTACGAATTACCAAGTTGCTGTTTTGGCGAGAAAACCAACCAAAATTAAAAGTGCGGATGTGTTTTTGTGGGATGTAGAAAAGCAGCAGATTGACGAGACATGCTTCGAAAACGTACATACAATAATTCATTTGGCCGGAGCCCCTGTGGTAGAAGAAAAATGGACAACAGCACGTAAGCAAGCAATTATAAATAGTCGGGTAGACTCTACAAAATTGCTATATAATTCTATTCGAAATCAAAAAGATAGTATGGTTAAAAATTTTATATCAGCCTCGGCTGTTGGCTTTTATGGAGATTGTGAAGATGAAATTTTAACAGAAGAACGCGCGCCTGGTTATGGTTTTTTGGCAGACTGTTGTAAACTTTGGGAACAAGCGGTTGAGGAAGGGGAGAAGTTAGGCTTTAGGGTTGTAAAACTTAGAACCGGAATTGTTTTGAGTACAAAGGGGGGGGCTTTGCCTTCTTTTGATAAACCGATAAAAATGTTTGTCGGTGCTGCTTTGGGCACCGGCAAGCAATGGACACCATGGATACACATTGACGATCTGGTTGCCATGTATGTAGAAAGTTTAACCAACCCGACTATAACTGGGAGTTATAATGCATGTGCCCCTTTTCCGGTTACCAATAAAGAAATGACCCGGCAAATTGCAAAACAGCTGCATAGGCCATTTTGGCCAATAAAGGTTCCAAAAAAGGCCATCGAATTGTTGATGGGCGAAAGGGCAGAGGCCATACTAATGAGCAGCAATACTTCTGCACAGAAAATTTTAGATGCAGGGTTCAATTTTAAATTTGCCAGACTGGCTGATGCTTTAAAAAATCTATACAATGAATAACACTACACGCGGAAATAAAATATGACTGATAAGAAGACAGAAGGGAAAGGCCCTATAAACATTTGTTGGCTGCGAAGAGATTTGCGATTAGAAGATAATGCAGCACTTTACCGCGCGCTAAAAACTGGCAAGAAAACGCTACTGCTTTTTATATTTGATAAAAATATCTTAGACAAGCTAGAGAAAGATGATCCTAGGGTTACTTTTATCTATCAAACCATAGAGGATATAAAGAGCGCGCTCCAAAAAAACAAGTCTGATTTGCTTGTAAAATATGGCAAACCAGAGCAAGTTTGGCCTTCGATTTTGAAAGAATACCAGGTAAATACTGTTTTTGCCAATGGAGATTATGAACCTTACGCCAAAGAGCGTGATGACGGCTTGGCGGAATATTTATCTACTGAAGGCGTTCAATTCAAATCGTTTAAAGATCAGGTGGTTTTTGAAAAGGACGAAATTCTAAAATCGGACCAGACCCCTTATACCGTTTTTACGCCTTATTATAAGCAATGGCAGGCGAAGTTGAATGATTTTTACAAAAAGCCCTATCCCACAAAAAAGTATTTCAAAAATTTTTTAGAAACTAAGCCTTTAGAAATGCCAGGTTTAAAAGACATGGGTTTTGAAAAGAGTAAGCTAGCGTTTCCAAAGCTCAATTACAAAAGCAAACTTGCTGATTATGGCAAGAAGCGAGATTTTCCTGCCGATGATGCCACCACCCATATAAGTTTGCATTTAAGGTTTGGCACGGTAAGCATTCGGCAACTGGTAAACGATGCCATTGATGCAAAGGCAAGCGTATGGTTATCAGAACTTGCTTGGCGCGAATTCTATATGATGATTTTATGGCATTTTCCATATTCAGCTTTCCACTCTTTTAAAAAGCGATACGATAACATAAAATGGATAAATGACGAAAAGCACTTTAAAGCTTGGTGTGAGGGTAAAACGGGTTATCCGATAGTAGATGCTGGGATGAGGCAACTTAATGAAACTGGTTTTATGCACAACAGGGTGCGCATGGTTGTGGCAAGTTTTTTAACCAAACACTTGTTAACAGATTGGCGTTGGGGCGAGCAGTATTTTGCAGAAAAACTACTAGATTACGAAATGGCAAGCAATGTTGGCGGCTGGCAATGGGCAGCAGGTTCTGGGAATGATGCTGCGCCATATTTTAGGGTATTTAATCCAGCGCTACAAACAAAAAAGTTTGATCCAAATTTGAAATACATAAAGAAATGGGTGCCAGAAGTTGAGACAGAAAATTATCCTCCACCCATCATAGAACATAAATTTGCAAGAGAAAGAGCGTTGAAGGAATATAAGAGCGCATTAAACACCTAACGCGCTCTTCAGCATAAATTTTACTTAACGCTAACTATTTCTATGTCGAAATCTAAGGGCGATTGTCCTCCTGCCAAATCAGATGGAAGCACCAACCGAAGTTTACCGCCGGCAGTAACTTTGCCAGGCAAGATGAGTTGCCAGCCCTTAAATAAGGTGCTTAATACTGCGGTAAAAGTGCCATCTGTACTATCATCTACAACTGTTCCATCTAAGCTTCTGGCGGTATAATTTACAACGATGGTAGAGTTTAGACTTATGGCAGCAGTTCCCGTACCCGGAGATAGGATAGTGTAGCGCGCCCGTGACGGGTCTTTGGTTAACGCTAAACTGTTATTGGTTTCAAACGTATTAATCTCTAATTCATCAATTTCATTTCTTTTAGATTGGGGATATAATCCTAAATCTACCAAGATATTTTCGTTAGAGCCTACATTAATAGCGCTAAATCCATTGTTACCAAAGGCTAAGTTGGAAGGTATAATTAAGGTGGCTTTTCCACCTCGTTTTAGTTTTGATAATACTTCTCTAATTGGGGTAAAGACGAAAGGGCGGTTGCCAATGGCAAACCGATCAGTGTAACCCAAATACGTACCTGGTATTGCCAGATCGGACGTTTGGTTTAAAACAGTGCCATTTAAGAGTTTGAACGTGTATGAATAAAAGACAGAATCTGAGTTTTGGAGGTCTGCACCTGTTCCTTGGTCGATTATGTTATAATAGTAACCTGTAGAATCTTTGGTAAAATTTTGGTTATTTCCAGCCAAATACGTTTGTATGGCACGATCGTCAACGCTTTGAATACTTTCATATTCTTTTTTGCAAGCGCTAAAGCTCAAAGTTAACGCTAATAACGCCAACAGGTTAATTTTTAAAGATTTGTTCATGTATTTACTTTACGTCTCTAAGGGTTATGGTAAAATCTAAGGTTGAGTTTGGTGGTATACCTTGCTTAGGCACGGTTCCGTATCCGTAGTAGGAGGGAATAAGCAATCTAATTTTGCCGCCCTTCTGGATTTTTGGCAATCCAATCTGCCAACCTCCAATTAGGTTATTCAAAGGTAAGTCTACTGGCGTTCCGTCTGTTTTATCGAACACGGTTCCGTCTAACAAACGCCCTTCATATTCTACACTTACAACATTATTAAGTGTAGGCGCTTTACCAGAACCGTCAGCTATTACCTGATAAAAAATCCCAGAGGGATCTTTTATTGCTGGTATGCTATCAGCAATGATTAATGCTCTTATTGCCGAAGTATCTATCCGAAACTGCGGGTTTGGGTCGTAATTGTCGCTAGTAGCAGATTTTCTACAAGCAGCCAATGAACCTGCCAGCAAAAAAAGAAAAATAAGATATTTCGACTTGACCATAATTGGCAAAATTACGTTTTTATTGCTGACCCTACAATTTTTAACCAATTTTAACAAAATAGATGTAACGTAGATTTAATAATTAGAGCAATAAAACAATAGGTAAGCAATCAAACTTTAAAACGGATATTTACCGTCCTCTATCATTTTAATTGCTACTTCTTGACGAGTTGCCTTAACATTAAAAGGTTCCATTTTGGTAAATCGTTTCAGTCCAATCAACATCATACGCAGTTCGTCTCCATCGGCAAATGCCCAAAGCGCTTCTTTTCCTGCTTTTGCAACGGCGTCTACAGCCTCAACTAAATATATTTTTAATAAATTCAACTGATTTTTTGTGGCTTCTTCCCCGCGTGTGGCACTTAGTTTTTCTGTTCTTAGCAAAGCCGATTCGGCTACATATACATAACCTGCCATGTCTGCAATGTTCATTAAAATTTCTTGTTCTTTGCTTAACGTCATCATTAATTTTTGTACCGCTGCCCCAGCAACCATTAGCGTTGCCTTTTTTAAATTGGCAATTATCTTTTTCTCTGCTGCAAATAGAGCGGTATCTTCTTCGCCGAAATCGGGAATACTCATCAATTCTGCTGCAACGGCTGTGGCCGGAGTCATTAAATCCAGTTCCCCTTTCATGGCGCGCTTTAGCATCATGTCTACGGTAAGCAATCTATTTATCTCATTGGTTCCCTCAAAAATTCTATTTATCCGTGCATCACGATAAGCTCGGTCCATAGGTGCATCTGCAGAGAAGCCCATTCCTCCGTAGATTTGCACGCCTTCATCAACCACATAATCTAAGGCTTCAGATCCCCAAACTTTTAAAATGGCGCACTCCACAGCAAAAGCTTCCACAGATTTTAGCCTGGCTTTCGCCGAATCCATTCCGCCTGCTAGCAACTCGTCATACGTATCATCTATACTTTGGCCGGCGCGATAATTTGCAGAATCTACCGCATAAATTTTGGCTGCCATTTGAGCCAACTTAAATCTTATCGCACCATATTTAGAGATGGGTCTTTCGAATTGAATGCGTTCGTTTGCGTAATTAATGGCTTTATCGAGCGTAGCTTTAGACGCACCGATAGCTGCTGCCGATAATTTTATCCGACCGATATTCAAAATGTTTACTGCTATTTTAAATCCGTTTTGTCTCTCGCTAAGCAGGTTTTCTACAGGCACAGGGCAATCGTTAAAAAATACCTGCCGAGTAGAACTCCCTTTTATTCCCATTTTATGTTCTTCGGCATTCATCGTAATGCCTCCAAATTCTTTCTCAACGATAAAAGCACTTAGGTTTTTATCGTCGTCTATTTTTGCAAATACAATAAAAACATCAGCGAAGCCCGCGTTTGTGATCCACATTTTCTGGCCGTTTATTAAGTAATGTTTTCCGTCTTCACTCCGTATAGCCTTTGTTTTTGCCGCATTCGCATCAGAGCCAGAGTTTGGCTCGGTTAAACAGTAAGCTGCTTTCCACTCGCCCGAAGCAAGCTTTGGAACGTATTTCTGTTTTTGTTCGGCTGTGCCATAATATAAAATAGGGAGCGTGCCGATGCCAGTATGTGCAGAAAGCGCTACGGCAAAAGAATGGCCTTTGCCCGCCACTTCGGTAACCAACATAGAGGTGTTAAAATTTTTACCGAAACCGCCATATTCCTCGGGTACAGAAACACCCAAAATACCCAATTCTCCAGCTTTTGTAAGCAAGCTTGGCATTAACTCCGGGTCTTTTTGAGAGTCAATTTCGTCCAACTTGTTGTTTACTTCTGCTACCAGAAAGTCGTTTACCGTTTGGGCAATCATTTTTTGTTCTTCGTCGAACTCTTCAGGAATAAATACATCCTGGTATTTGGTTTCTTTAATTAGAAATTCGCCGCCTTTTATTTGGTTTTTCATTTTTTTTGGAGTATTTAGTAGCGAGTATCAAGTATCAAGGCTGGACTCAAAACTGCAATATCGCCGGTTGTTTATTTTATATAGTATTTAGTGAAAGAGTATCAAGTAGCGAGTATCAAGACCGGGTTTAGAACTTAGATGTCGCCACACAATCTCGCTTCTCACATCTTGATACTCTATACTCATATCTTGCTTCTCATATCTTGATACTTGTTCTCACATCTTGCCACTCTCTACATTAATTTTTTGCCCTAAAGAATATATCATCTTCTGTATTTCTGTAACTCTATCAATAAGTCTTGATGCAAATTCGTCATTCAACAAACTTAATCGATTTGAAATGATGAGTTGAGTCTCTAATTCAAAAGCAGAGCCTTGACTTATGTTTAAAAAGTGTTTAAATTGAGGGCCACTTCCTCTTCCTGAGCCCTCAGCTATATTTGAAGAAATAGAAACTGAGCATCTTTTCATTTGAGATATCAAACCAAATCTTTCATCAGCGGGCAACAATGCCGTTGCTTTATAGACTTCTACTGCTAAATCAATTGATTTTTGCCAAACTTTTAACTCCTTAAAATTGTGCATGCGTTCAGTTTTAAATTATGAATAAAAATATTTTCGGGCTGGATTTTTTTTAAAAAAAATCACTAAAACACTCGCTATTCTTGATACTCAAACCTTGACACTTGATACTCACATCATGATACTTGAACTCACATCATGATACTTGATACTCACATCTCGATACTCTCTTACAACAACTCAAAAATCCCCGCCGCCCCTTGCCCAGTACCCACGCACATAGTTACCATGCCATATTTTTTCTTCTGACCCTTCAATTCGTTTAAAATTTGTACGGTTAACTTTGCGCCGGTGCAGCCCAAAGGATGCCCTAATGCAATGGCGCCACCATTTACGTTTATTATTTCTTGATTTAAATTTAATGTTCTTATTACGGCTAAAGATTGAGACGCGAAAGCTTCATTCAGCTCAATCAAATCCATGTCGTCTTGTTTTAAGCCAGCTTGTTTTAATGCTTTCGGAATGGCTTCTATTGGGCCAATGCCCATAATTCTTGGCGAAACGCCAGCAACGCTATAACTTACCAATCTGGCAATAGGTTCTGCCTTTAGCTCTTTCATTTTCTTTTCAGACACCACCAACACAAATGCCGCACCGTCTGATGTTTGCGAAGAATTTCCTGCGGTTACCGTTCCCATGACATCAAAAACGGGACGTAATTTTGCTAATTTTTCTAAAGTTGTATCGCCTCTGGGTCCTTCGTCCGTATCAACTACATAAGAGCGTGTCTTTTTTTTCATGTTGGCATCCAAATAAGTTTCATCAACCGTAATAGGTAAAACGCCATCTTTTAAATGCCCATTTTCAATCGCATGAAGTGCTTTTTGGTGCGAGTTAAACGCAAAAGCGTCTTGGTCTTCTCTACTAACCTTATAGTCTCGTGCCACATTTTCGGCAGTAATCCCCATACCGATATACCAATCGGGGTTGTTTTTAGCAACCTCTGGGTTCGGCACTAGTTTCCATCCGCCGAAAGGCATGCCACTCATCACTTCCACACCGCCTGCAATAATACAATCGGCCATACCTGCTTTTATTTTGGCAACAGCGGTTGCGATGGTTTCCAAGCCAGAAGAACAATACCTGTTTATGGTAACGCCAGGCACTTTGTCGGTATTTAATCCCATAAGCGAAATCATCCGACCAATATTTAAACCTTGTTCTGCCTCGGGGGTAGCGTTACCCACAATCACATCGTCTATCTGTTCTTTATCTAAATTGGGTACAGATTTTACCAGTGCTTCGATTACTTCTGCAGCCAAATCATCGGCACGTGTAAAACGAAAAACGCCTCGAGGGGCTTTGCCAACTGCGGTTCTGTACGCGGCTATTATGTATGCTTCCATGTATTAGTATTTAGTAGTTAGATGTTAGTATTTAGACAGCGGGTCTGCAAATAGTATTAAGTAATTAGAGGATAGTATTTAGAAAGCGAGAGCACTATTGGAAAGAGGATTTAAGTTTTGATTGGAACGCGTAGCTCATTTTTTGCCATTCATTTAATTTCTCTGTCAATACATCTAACTCATTTATTTTTAAGTAATTTAAGTTTTTGGATATAATTAATTGCGTTTCTGTTTCGTAAGACGATGCGTGAGCAATAGAAAGAAAATATAAAAATTCTTTCGTCGAATTTCGTCCGGCACCTTCTGCAATGTTAGAGGGTATAGAAACCGATGCTCGATTTATTTGACTAACCAATCCAAATTTTTCTTTATCCGGAAAAGTTGACGTGACTTTATAAATCTCGGTAACAAGCTCAATGGATTTCTGCCAAATTTTCAATTCTTTAAACTTATGCATTTCTAAATACTAATTACTAACATCTAAATACTCATCTACTCAGTTCCTCAACGGTTTCCCCTTAGTAACAATACTTTGTATTCTCTCTAAAGTTTTCCTTTCTCCACAAAGCGATAAAAATGCTTCTCTTTCTAAATCTAATAGGTATTGTTCTGTTACTTCTGTTGGTGATGATAAATCGCCGCCGCACATTACATAACCTAATTTTTCTGAAATTTTCTTATCGTGTTCAGAAATATAATGGCCCGAATACATGCTGTTTGCTCCTGCATAAACGATTCCGAGGCCTTGCTTGCCTAAAACTTTAATGTCTTTCCGTTGCACTGGTTTTGTATAGCCCACATCGGCCAATTCTATAGCTTTCGCTTTTGCATCTGCCAAAAGGCGATTTCTATTCATTGAAATGCTAAACTTACCTTTTTGCAAATAACCCAACTCGTAAGCTTCATAACCCGAAGTAGAAACCTTTGCTGTTCCAATGGTAAGAAAACGGTCTTTAAACGTATTTTGAACAATTTGGTCATCTCTATATTCGTCAGAGGCACGCAAAGCGAATTCTTTTGTTCCACCGCCGCCCGGGATAACACCCACGCCAAATTCTACCAAACCCATGTAAGTTTCTGCAGAGAGCTGAACATGATCTGCGTGAAGACTAAATTCGCAGCCGCCGCCTAGGGTTAAATTGAATGGCGCAACTACAACCGGAATCGACGAATATCTGATTCGCATAGAGGTATTTTGAAACGCTCGAACTGCCATATTCAACTCATCCCATTCTTGCTCGACAGCCATCATAAAAATCATCCCCACATTTGCTCCCGCCGAAAAATTTGCGCCATCGTTGCCAATAACCACTCCGCGATAATCTTTCTCAGCCATATCTATGGCTTTATTTATTCCGGTAATTACGTCGCCACCAATGGTATTCATTTTGGTATGAAACTCTACATTCAAAATTCCATCACCAAGGTCTATGATAGAAACACCAGAGTTCTTCCAAAGCGTTTTGCTTTCTCTTAGGTTATTTAAAATAATAAACGCTTCTGTGCCCGGAACTTCTTTATAACTTTTAGATGGAATGTCATAGTATTTTTTTACTCCACTTTCTACTTTATAAAAAGAAGTGTGGCCGGCATCTAGCATTTCCTGTACCCAAGGCGCTGGTTTATTGCCATATTCTTTCATTCCGTCTATGGCTTCTTTAACGCCAACGGCATCCCACATTTCAAATGGGCCTAATTCCCAGCCAAAACCCGCCCGCATGGCATCGTCTATTCTGTATAGCTCATCAGAAATTTCTGGAATTCTATCTGATACATATTCAAACAGACCAAAGGATGAATACCTAAATAATTCGCCAGCTTTATCTTTACCCTTTACAAAAACCTTCATCCGCTCGCGCAGATTTTCAATCGTCTTTGTCATTTCTAAAGTAGCCGATTTGATTTTTTGCAGTGGCTTATATTCCCAGGTTTTTAAATCTAGGGCAAGTATTTCTGTTTTGCCTTCGGCCGATTTTGTTTTTTTATAAAAACCTTGTTTTGTTTTGTCGCCGAGCCATTTATTTTCTTCTAATTTTTTAACAAAACTTGGCAGCTCAAAAAGATTATGCGCTTTATCGTCTGGAAAATTATCATACAATCCTTTTGCAACTTTAATCATGGTATCTAAACCCACCACATCGGAAGTTCTAAAGGTTGCAGATTTTGGTCGCCCCATGGCCGGGCCAGTAAATTTATCTATTTCTTCTACCGTTAAATCTAATTTTTCTACCAAATGCAACAACGCCATAATAGAGTAAACGCCAACTCGGTTGGCAATAAATGCGGGCGTGTCTTTACACAATACGGTGGTTTTACCCAAAAATTTATCGCCATACTGCATCAAAAAGGCCACAACTTCTGTAGAAGTGTCTTTCGTTGGGATAATTTCCAATAATTTAAGGTAGCGCGGCGGATTAAAGAAATGGCTGCCACAAAAGTGTTTCTTAAAATCTTCAGATCTTCCCTCGGCCATTAAATGGATTGGAATGCCAGACGTGTTAGAAGTGATGAGTGTGCCGGGTGTCCTAAACTGTTCCACTTGATCAAAAACTTTTTTCTTAATCTCTAGATTTTCTACAACCACTTCTATTACCCAATCGCAATTTGCAATTTGTGGCATATCATCCTGAAAATTGCCGGTTGTAATGTTATTTAGCGCTTTTTTAGAGTAAAGAGGAGAGGGGTTGCTTTTAGCAGCCGCTTGCAAAGCCAAATTGACGATGCGATTTTTTACAACAGAACTTTCTAGGGTTAAACCTTTTGCTTGCTCGTCGCTGCTAAGTTCTTTTGGCGCAATGTCTAATAACAACACCGCTACGCCAATATTTGCAAAATGACAGGCAATTCTGGAGCCCATAATCCCAGAACCTAAAACAGCAACTTTCTTAATATGTCTTTCCATGGATGGGGATTTTACGAGATGGGCTATGCTATCAGGCCCTTTTTAAATTTTCAATTTCTTTGTATTCAACGGTGAGTTCGTTTAATTTTATAAGCAAACTGATAAATTGTTGCTTCTCTTTTTTTGTAAAGTGCTCATCGAGGTATTCATTAAATCTGCGTACCACGCCTTTTGCCAATTGTTTCTTCTCCTTTCCTAAAGGAGTTAGCTTTACACTGACAGATCTTTTATCAGCATTAGAAACCTCGCGATAAATTAGGCCGCTTTCTTCCATGTTTTTTAACATGCGAGATAAACTAGTTGCTTTAATGCCTAATAAAGACGCCAAATTTGAAACGGCCGTACCCTCTTCCTCGTCGATGTTTATGAGCATGTAGCCTATGGCTTGGGTAATCCCAAAATTGGCAGCAAGCTGGTTATATCGATTAAAAATGTTTTGCCACGCAAATTTTATGTGGTAATCGAGGGTTTGCTGATATTTCATTTGTTTTATTATGCTTGCATAACAAAGTTAACGAAAGAAAGTTGAATTGTCAATACTAACTTTTAATAAAAATTCTTTGCTAGCTGGGAGACTTGTTATGTGTTGCCAGTTTTAGGTTAGATGTCTGGATGTGACGACTAAAATTTTAACTTTCATGCTATTGTATGTTGCAAGCTGTGGGTTATATTTCCATATTTCGAATTATGACCTTTAACTCTCAACTTTTAACCCTCAACCTTCAACTTACTTTTCTTTCGGCTCCTGTAGAAAACCTTGGTAAGTGATGGGCTGCTTGTAAATGCTATTTGCAACCAAAGTGGCATAACCGCTTTGAGAAATGCTTAACACTAAACGGTAGTTTTCTCCCTTGTTATCTTTTGTGTCTATTTTAATGTCGTAGCTGCCTTTTCTTCCTTGGGTTTTGCTATAGGTAAATTTTTTGGAGTTGAAATTTATTCCACCTTCTGATGGGTTTACAGGCGCTTGATAAGAACGGCCATAGTAGGGCAAATGAGCTACCACACTATCGGCTGTTACCCTAACTGTGTACCCAGACCCAGTAAGGTTAATAACGCTGCCGCCTGAGTTACCGGGTATGCTGCTTAAAACTTTGGCAACATCTGCGCTCGCCAACGGGCTTGCAGAATTCGCCACAAATGTGTAGTTTTTGTTCTCAACTATTTTTTTGGTAGTTGCTTTATCTGTTTGGCTATACGCTTGAGAAACTATCCCCACTAAACACACCATAATACAAAGTTTGAAAGTTTTCATGTTCTAATTTTTTATTTATGTAAAGGCTGAAAGCAAAATAATTGAAGCTAAAAATCTATATTACAGACTATTGCACTGGTTATTAGTGAAATTAATTAATGGATTCTAGTTAACAACATACTAACGATGCTAAGGTTTATCAATTTCCCTAAACAGGCGGTTTATTGCTAACCAAGTTACGAAAAATTCCATAAAAAAACCGCTGCATTTAATGCAGCGGTTTTAGCCAATCTAAGAGCCTGTTTAAATTTTACAATTTTATTTCTCTAGTCAGGCTTAAACCTTACCCAAAACGCCCCTACTTTACCCAACGCTGTTCTATCCGGACGGGAGTTCTGCTTTTTTCTTGACAAAAAAGTAGCAAAACCGAGTATTTCTGCGAGCTCATGAATGCAAATAAAACAATAGATGCTAATGAATAAACTCAAGGCTGGCACTTCTTTGGGTAAAAATTCGCCAAGCTGCTTAATATCGATTATTCGAGGCCTTTCCCCTAGCTTTTCCCTGCGCGCGGCTGCGAATCCTCTTCGCACCAGTAACACGATAGGTCTCTGCAAGCAGCTTTAGGCGTTTTTTCCTCCAGACAGTTGCTAGGCCGATTCCACCGAGCTGCCTATAGCAATCTTTTTTATCAAAATTTAAACAGGCTCTAAATAGTTTAAATCTAATTAAAATCTGCTGCTTTTAATGGCGTATTAACTTTAATATCAGAAATGGTGATGGTAAACTCTTGTGCACCTTGCGGAGTTTGAACAGATTGCATCATAGTGTAAGGAAATAAAATATCGTCAACTTTTTTGTAGTTTTTATATTCAGTCGATTGTGATATTTCTACCGTTCCTTTTTTAGAAGTCTTTTTTTCTTTCAAAAGCAAACCAGTTTTTACATCGTAATACTCAGTTTTTTTCAATCCAGATGGCGATGTAACATTTACTTTATATGTGTCCGCATCGCCAACTTTTGCAATTCCGTCTGCATCTAATTTAGTTCCGTCTGTTGCGTAGTAAAGTTGGTTTATGATGCCTTTCTCATCTTTTTTAGATGTTAGGTCTTCACCGGTCATTTCGCTCTTTTGACCCATTTGTAAAGTGTAGCCGGTATTTCCGTTAAACGATTCTTTCATTGCAGTTTGGCCACCCATGGTAACCTCTACCAAACTAAGGTTTGGTGCCATGTTTTTCATTTCAACGGCTAATTTTTGGCCTTGAATTGCCATTTCACCTTTTTGCTCTACAGAAGTAATTTTCTTAATCGCTGCTTCTCCACCCAAAGCTTTAATGTAATTGCCAATAATTTGCTGCGGCGTTAATTTTGGTGCGTCAGATGCCGTAGATTGAGTAACCGGATTTGCATAGTTATCGAACATATTTACCCTAAACCCATCTTTTTTAAGTTTTTCGACAAATGTTTCGGCTTTGCCAACAACAACAACTCTAGTGTTGTCGTGGTTAAAATATTTTTTGGCTACTCTCAGAACATCGTCTGCCGTTACCGCATTAACCTTTTGCAGGTAGGTTCTGTAGAAATCCTTTGGCAAGTTATTTATCAAGATGTTGCTTGCAAAAGCTGCGGTACGCGCCGGGTTTTCCAATCCCAAAGCAAAAGATCCGTTGTACAGGTTTTTGGCGTTTTGCAGTTCCTCAGCAGAAACTTTGGCTGTACGTATGGTATTTATCTCTTTCAAAAACTCTACTACTGCACTGTCTACCTTTTCGTTTCTAACAGCTGCGGTTGCAGAAAATTTAGTTTGAAATCTGCCTGCACCTGTGCTAGAGTATGCGCCATAAGTAAAACCGTGTTTCTCTCGTAAATTTTTAAACAACCTTCCTTCGGCACCACCGCCCAAAATATTATTGGCCAATAACAACCCAAAATAATCTGGATTGCTTAATGGCAGGTTGATGAGGTTTGTAACAGTTATTTCAGATTGCACGGCGTTGCTCACATCTACCACGTCTACTTCGGTTTTTGTAGGATTTGCGACAGGTTTTAAAGCTGGAAGTGTTAGCATTGTTCCTTTCCAATTGCCAAATGCTTTTTCGGCAAGCGCCTTTGCAGCTGCAGGTTTTATATCGCCAACAAACGTTAAGTAGCCCCTAGAAGGCGTAATGTATTTTTTGTATTCATCTTTTACATCTGCCAAGGTTATATTATTGATGGTTTTTTCTGACTCGAATTCACCATAAGGGCTGTTTATGCCATAAGAAAGTGCATTAACTACGCGAGCAGAAATGGCTGCCGCACTTCGTTCGCTAGATTTTAATCCAGTTAAGGTTTGCGATTTTAACTTATCGAACGATGCTTGTGGAAAGATCGGATTACGCAACCCATCGGCCATAAGCATAAAAGCTGTTGGGAAATACCTAGTTAAGGCAGAGGCGAAACCTCCGCCAGCATTTAAGCTTACGTTTGCACCAAGCTTGTCTACCGCTTCATCAAACTGTATTTTGGTTTTGCTGGTTGTTCCCTCATTTAGCATGCCGCCCATTAAACTGGTTACTCCGGCCCTGTCTCCTTCTGTAATTGGCCCTGCATCTATGCTATAAGTTGCGGTAACTTTTGGTAGTTTATGGTTCTCCACTACAAGAACTGTTATCCCGTTAGGTAATTTATAAATGGTTGGATCGCCAATGGTAATTACTGGCGCAGGGCCTGGGGCGGGCTTATGTGTCCTGTCTATATTTTGGGCCGAAAGCGTTTGTGCACAAAACGCCGCAAGGGCTATCATTACTAATTTTTTCATGTTATCGATTTTTAAAAGCGTAATCGGTTATTTTTTTGGCAAATAATAAAGCACCACGCGTTGGTTCGGGTTTAAGTACTTTTTAGCTACATCTCTAATTTCTTCGCGAGTGACGGATTTTACCACCTCTAGCTCTTGGTTTACGTCGTTGGTGTTTTTTTCGTGAAAGGTGTAGCCATCTGCCAAGTTCTCTGCAACGCCCAACATAGTGCTGTTTTTACTTACATAGCTGTTTTCAAACTGGTTTTCTAACTTTCTATAATCTTCCTCGCTAATAAGATCTGTTTGAAGTCTTTTTACCTCAACATCTATATCTTTAAGCAAATCATTTAACGGCGTATTGTTGTTTGGTAGCGCTAATGTAATGTAAGCACCATAGTTTTCTAGCGTATAGTTGAAAGCTGCTACCTGCAGGGTTGTTTTTTTCTCATCTACCATTTTGGTTTTAAGTCTAGAACTGCCACCTCCCGATAAGAGGTCGCTTATCATGCCCAACACCTTCGTATCTCTACTTCTCATACCCGGAACGCGATATGCGGCAAAAATTGCAGGGATTTGAATATTTGCATCATAAGCAGTATCGATTATTTCTTTGGTAATTGGCTTTAAATCATATTCTTTGCGCCCAATATCTGCGCCTTTGGGCACAGAGTCAAAATAATCGGCAACCAACTTTTTGGTTTTTGCCAAATCTATATCGCCTGCAATAGTTAGCACCGCGTTATTTGGGATGTAATACTTTTTAAAAAAGGCCTTAAACTCGCCCAACTTTGCAGAATCTAAATTGGCCATAGAGCCAATGGTTTGCCAACTGTATGGATAGTTTTTAAAAAGATCCGCAAAAATCTTTTCAGCAAACTTGCCGTACGGAGCATTGTCTATTCTAAGGCGTTTCTCTTCTTTAACAACTTCATTTTGGGTTTTTACACCAATTTCGTTTATAACCGGATGCATCATACGCTCGCTTTCCAACCATAAGCCAAGCGCCAATTGATTAGAAGGGAAAAGTTCGTAATAAAATGTTCTGTCTTGCGTGGTATTTGCATTATTCTGTCCGCCGTTGGCCGATACAAGCTTCATAAACTCGCCACGTTTTATGTTTTTTGTACCTTCGAACAACAGGTGCTCAAAAAAATGGGCAAATCCTGTTCTGTTCTCGTCTTCATCTTTAGACCCGACGTGGTACATTACAGATACCGCAACTACAGGCGCAGTTTTGTCTTGATGTAATACAACATGCAAACCATTTGCAAGGTTGTATTCGGTAAACTGCACTTTCTGTGCAGAAACATTTAGGCAAAAGCCTGCAACGAATAATGCTAAGAGTATTCTTTTTTTCATTTTTTATAAGATTTTTTCGGCGTGATGTTAGCTGTTTCTTAGATTTATGCGTAAAATAGATAATTTATTTAGAAACCTAAATTTCTAATTAAGCTAACCATTTAATTAAGTTAAAATATTGCATGATTTTTTGAAAATGTAATTTTCGTTAATACCTTGGTTTTTCTGTAGAGCGAAGTTGTGCAAGAAACCGCGTTTTTCCCGCTTTCCGCTGTAGCCGCTCATGCTTCGCGGGCTGCCGCTTCACTCGGGTCTAGGAACGCGGGCATCTGTAAGAAACAGACACCTATCTTCGGCTATTTGAGTTGGCTCCCGAAGCTTAAATCTCTTAAATTTTTTTAAAAAAAAAAGGTGCTTCAAATTTTTTGAAACACCTCATAAACTACGTATGTTGGTTTTTTACCTCCAATCTTTATACTTATTAATCAGACCGTTTGTAGACCCATCATGACTTGTAACGTTTTCCTTGTCTTCCAATTCAGGCAGTATTTTTTTTGCCAATTGCTTGCCAAGTTCTACGCCCCATTGGTCGAAGCTAAAAATATTCCACACAATTCCTTGTGTAAATATTTTATGCTCGTACATGGCAATTAAGCTTCCTAAACTGTGGGGTGTAATTTTTTTAAGCAAGAAAGAATTGGTTGGTCTATTTCCCTCAAAAACCTTAAATGGTGCCAGTTTTTCGATTTCTTTGTCGGTCTTGCCATCT
The DNA here is from genome assembly GCF_040547165.1 of Pedobacter sp. UYP30. Lineage (NCBI taxonomy): Bacteria > Pseudomonadati > Bacteroidota > Sphingobacteriia > Sphingobacteriales > Sphingobacteriaceae > Pedobacter > Pedobacter sp. UYP30. Next base: position 62,579 of record NZ_JBEPPD010000004.1, read on the forward strand.
TTTTTCAATTCATCAGAAACCTCTGTTTCACTTTTCCCATTCATAAGCGCCTCTGTTTGGGCAAAATAATTTGAAAGCAAAATTTCGTGATGTTCGCCCAACGGGTTTAAACATTGTGCTGGTGCAATAAAATCTGCCGGAATAATCCTTGTTCCTTGATGGATAAGTTGATAAAAGGCATGCTGACCGTTGGTGCCGGGTTCGCCCCAAATTACTGGCCCAGTTTCATAATCTACTTTTCTACCATTTCTATCTACATGTTTTCCGTTGCTTTCCATATCTCCCTGTTGAAAATAAGCTGCAAAGCGATGCATGTATTGGTCGTAAGGTAAAATTACTTCTGTTTCTGCGTTAAAAAAGTTGATGTACCAAATACCAATCATCGCCAAAATAACAGGAATGTTTTCTTCGAATTTTGCAGACTTAAAGTGGTTATCGGTTGCGTGTGCACCTTCTAACAATTTCTTAAAATTATCGAAACCTAGACTCAAGGAAATAGAAAGTCCAATGGCGCTCCAAAGCGAATATCTTCCACCAACCCAGTCCCAAAACTCGAACATATTGTCTGTATTGATGCCAAAATCTTTAACCGCTTTGTCGTTTGTAGAAAGGGCAACAAAATGCTTTTCTACATCCTCTTGCTTGCCGCCGTTATCCAACAACCATTTTCGTGCAGAGTGGGCATTGGTCATTGTTTCTTGGGTGGTAAAGGTTTTCGAGGCAATAAGAAACAACGTAGTATCGGCATTTAGAGGTTTAAGTTTCTCAACCAGATCTGTGCTATCTACGTTAGATACAAAATGCATATTTAAATGATTTTTGTAATGCTTTAAAGCTTCTGTGACCATTACGGGGCCTAAATCAGATCCTCCAATACCAATATTCACTACATCTGTGATAGATTTTCCGGTAAAGCCTTTCCACTCGCCGCTTATTATTTTATTACTAAACTTTTCCATTTTAGCTAACACGGCGTTCACTTCGGGCATTACATCTTTGCCTTCAGAATAAATAGGGGTATTGCTCGTGTTTCGCAAAGCTACATGAAGTACAGCTCGGTCTTCGGTCTCGTTTATTTTTTCGCCATTAAACATTGCTTTTATGGCTTCCTCTAACTTACATTCCTTTGCCAACTGCATAAGTAAAGAGAGCGTTTTATCGTCTATTCTGTTTTTGCTATAATCCAGTAGGATGTCTTCGAAAGTGGTAGAGAGTTTGTTAAATCGTTCTGCATCAGTGGTAAATAGGTCTTTAACATCCTTTTTTTCAATGTCTACAAAATGTTCTTTTAATTGCTTGTAAGCTTCGGTTTGGGTGAAATTTATTTTAGGTAACATATATTGGGTTTTTAATTTTTTGTAGATAAAACAATTTTTTTTACGGCTTAAACATTTTAACTTGCCAAAAGAAGCTCGCAAAATACGTGCTTTTGGCTTCTAAGTTAGCAACTTTAAAACAACAATAAATAAAGAAAAATGTTAGAAAATTTAATTCGGTTGGTGCGCGATAACGTGCAAGACAGTGTTGTAAACAACAACGAAATCCCTAACGAGAAAAATGATGAGGTAATTCATGCTGCATCGAGTTCTATTTTTGATACTTTAAAAGATAAAATGTCCTCGGGTAACGTATCTGAAATTGCGAACCTCTTTAATGGAGGAAACGCAGATGGCTCTGCGGTTGCGCAACAGGCAGCAGGAAGTTTTACCGATAAACTTGCTGGAATGGGCATTAACATGGTTACAGCTAAAAGCTTGGCTGCTTCTGTAATACCAATGATTATGGCCAAGCTTAGCAAAAAAACTGCAGATCCATCAGATAGTTCTTTTAACATAAAAGATATTCTTGGAAGCTTAACCGGAGGTACTAGTGGAGGTATTGATTTAGGTAGTGTAATGGGGATGTTTAATGGTGGGGGAAATGACGAAAACAAACAACAGAGCGGAGATATGATGGACAAGTTGAAAGGAATGTTCTAAACCTTGTTACGAAATAATAGATTAATAAAAGTAAAGGGCAGAAATCTAAATAGGATTATTGCACTTTTCTTTTAAAAAATTATAAGCATTATTCGTCGGTTTTATTAGCCAAAGACAGCGTGTTGTAAATTAGAGTTACATGCTAATTTTCAAAAACACGGCAGAGGGGATTCCTAGTTTCTGGTGCAGATCAGCAGCAATACGTAAGGTGATCTCCCTTCTGCCACTTAATATTGAGGAAACATAGCTTTTAGACCCAATATATTGCTCCAAGTCTCTGTTTTTTAAGCCCAATTCGGTCATTTTTACTTTAATCGCTTATATAGGTTCGGGAAGAGCTATGAGAAAATGAACATCTTCATACTCATTAATTAAAAGTCCTAATAATTCTGCTTCGGCAAAAAAATCATCGTTTGGCTCTACATCAAAAATAACATCGAGCCTTTCCACAGCAATATTATAGTCTTCTTCTGTCTTTAAAATATTCCACTGTTTCATACTTCTATTTTTTGTATTTGATTAAAGCTACATCTATATTATCATATGTCCAATGATCAGTTAACCAAATTAAAGTTTCTAATGCAAACATTGTTATTTTAAAACAAACTCATTTGAGCCCGCGGGATTTTAAAAAGGGTATGATCCAACTTAATCTCCTCCAAATTAAGGTTATTCAACCTACAATGTAGTTTAAAACTTTCGCTGATGATTTTTGCAATATTTCCATCGCCTTTCATTCTTTCACCAAAACGGCTGTCGTTTACGTTGCCGCCGTGGCAGCTTTTAATTGCATTCCAAACCTTGTCAAATCGGTCGGGAAAGTTTTTTCTTAACCAGTCTTCAAATAATTCGCCAACAGCGCCATTTAATCTAACAATGGTGTAGCGAGCCCTTCGCGCACCTGCATTTGCTACAGCTTTTAACACGGCAGGAATTTCATGGTCGCTTAAACCAGGCACCAACGGCGCTACCATCACACCAACCGGAATTCCGGCTTTCGTCAATTCCTCTACAACTTTTAACCGTTGTTTAGCGGTGGTGGTTCGAGGTTCCATCTTTTGTCTGAGTTGTTCATTTAGGCTGTTTATCGACACATAAACCATGCACAAATTTAATTTCGCCATTTCTGTAAGGATGTCTATATCGCGCAAAATGAGTGCGTTTTTGGTGATCATCCCGATAGGTTGTCTGTAAGCCAAGGCAATTTCTAATAGCTGGCGCGTAATTTTAAATTTCCGCTCTGCGGGCTGGTAACAATCTGTATTTCCAGAGAGCGAAATGGTAGCCGCATCCCAATCTTTCTTTTCCAAAAACTTTTTAAACAGCTGTGGTGCTTCTGTTTTTACTACAATTTTCCGTTCAAAATCTAAACCTGCACTGTAACCCCAATATTGATGTGCATTGCGAGCGTAGCAATACGTGCAGCCATGCTCGCAACCTTGGTAGGGGTTTAGAGAATATGCCATGCCCACATCTGGACTTGCAACTTTGTTTACAATGGTTTTAGATTTCTCGAAAATGAATGATGTTTTTTTATCCGCTTCTTCCCATTCGTCTATACCTTCTGCATGTTCCTTCAGGTAAACATTGTTTACAAACTTATTATGCGGATTAATTTGCGCACCACGCCCTTTAAAATATCCATTTTCTGCCGATTCGTCCATCAAACAAAATTACTAAAAATATTAGTAAATTAAAAGATTTTTAGTGTATTATAAATTGATGAATTAGCGTAAGTAAGTAGAAATTTGATGTGCGGCTTACTAAGATTCAGATGGTTTTTTGTAAAGACTTATTCTTAACTTAATGCAGTCTTTTTTTATAAGACTCTTAATCTCTTTCATCAAAAATCGATGTTAAATTTTAATTATTAAAGACGTTAATTTTTACTTAATTTAGATTAATAATTATAGTGTTATCAGAATAGACAGATTCCATCAGGGAAGATTGAAGAAAGGTAGGATGGACTCTGTTCACCGCAAAAATTGTCCATTAATTCTTAATTATATCTAGCCTGGCTATGAAAAAGATCCTGTTGACTTTCGCCACCGCTTTGCTTCTGCAAACAACATTTGCACAAAATCTTTATTTTCCTGCTAAAAATTATAAAGACAGTCTTCTTTTTAACGAGGAGATATCTGGTTTGGCGAGGCAAGTTATCGCAAAGTATAACGAAGAAAATAAACTTTCCTATTTTGACAATATCTTTCGACTTCAGATTGCTTCGGGAGATTATAAACTTGCAAAAAACGCTCTGGACTCACTTATTAGTATTTTAGGAAAGCAGTGGGGAGATACGGTGAGTACAAAGGCCATTGGTTTTGCTTTTCAGGTATATCTCGCCAATAAGCTAAATGATGTGGGCAAAAGTGAATCGTTTGCAAATTACAAACCAACATTTAGAAAACTTTATAACGCATTGGGCGATGAAGCGAAATCTCATGTCGGAGATTATTTTAGCGACAATGTTTTAACAATAGCTAGTGACTTAAAAGCTCTGCGAGAGAGTTTAAGTAAAAGTGATAGCCTAAGTCTCGCGAACGCAATATTGCTTTGTCGTAACTACGTTGCATTAGAAGTGTATGGTAAAACTCAGTCGCTTGGAAGTCAAATATTATTGCATATTGAAACTGAGAAATATATCAGTAATGATAGCGTTTTGCTGAAAATGCCAGATGGAGGAACGATCTCATTGACATTTTACCGAGACCGAAAAGTCACAACGCCGCAACCGGTAGTATTACAATACAATATTTATGCGGGAAATGACGCTTCCGCCTGCAAATTGGCTGTAAAAAATGGATTTATTGGCGTTGTTGCTAATACCCGCGGTAAAAGATTAAGTTTAGATGATTTAGAGCCTTTTGAACGCGATGCGAAAGACGCCTACACTATTATCGATTGGATAAGCAAACAATCTTGGTGCAACGGTAAAATTGGGATGTATGGCGGTAGTTATTTAGGCTTTGCACAATGGAGCGCAACAAAATATTTACATCCTGCCTTAAAAACAATTGTTCCGCAGGCAGCGGTAGCACCCGGAATTGATTTTCCTGTGTTGAATGGAATTTTTCCAATCTATTTACTGCGATATCTTCATTTCGTTATGGATAATAAGTTAATTGATTTAAGCGGATTTTTAGATGATAAAAAATGGAATGATCTCGCAGGGAAGTGGTATCAAAATGGCAGCAGTTTTCGATCACTAGATAGGCTGGAAGGTAGACCAAATAAGATTTATCAGAGAATGCTAAACCATCCTACTTACGATAGTTTTTTTCAAAACATGATTCCACAAAGGGAAGAATTTGCAAAGATAAATATACCAATTTTGACGACCACAGGTTATTACGATGATGATCAATTGGGTGCGATGTATTATTACAAGCAATATCATCAATGGAATAAAAATCCCAATGATTATCTAATTATTGGCCCGTTCGACCATGGAGGCTCCCAGTATAAGCCTGCAAAAATATTGGGAGGCTACCACATTGATTCGGTTGCTAATATTTCTATCATTGATATTGTTTTTAAATGGTTCGACTATATTCTAAAGGATGGCAAGCGACCAGACATTTTAAAAGACAGGGTAAATTTCGAGGTAATGGGAACTAATAATTGGTGGCACGTTTCAACCTTAGATCAGATGCATAATGACTCTCTTGTTTTTTATCTTGGAAATAAAATTGTTGAAAAAACTTATCCATTAGTTAAAGCAAAACCAGTCAAAGTAAGCTTTATTGATCAAACGGTCGACATGAGAGAAAGGAGTGATTTAAGGTTTCGCCAAGACGACATAATAGCATTTACCCAACTAATTAATACAGAGTTATTGCCAGAAAAAGAGAAATTAGTTTTTGTTAGCGAACCGGTTGATGGTTCTTTTGCTATCAGTGGAGCTTTAAGTGCAACCATTAATTTGAGTATTAATAAAAAGGATATAGATTTGATTTTAGATCTTTATGAACAGACTGCGGATGGAAAATATTTTGCGCTGAACGAATCTATACAACGGGCAAGCTTAGCGAAAGATAGAACTAAAAAACATTTGTTAACGCCCGATAAAATTGAGACAGTTGTGATGGATAGGAATTTTATTATTAGTAAAAAATTAGAAAAAGGCAGTCGTATCGTAGCTCTGCTTGGCGTAAATAAAAGTCCTAATTGGCAGGTAAATTATGGTACGGGTAAAGACGTAAGTGACGAAACGATGGCAGATGCAAAAATTCCTTTAAAGATAAAGTGGTATAGTAACAGCCGAATAAAAATACCAATTTTAAAACTTTAGTGTAAATCAGAATGATCAAATTCTGTGATGGAAAAGCTTACCCCAAAAGCTCCTTTGCGTTCTGCAAAGCAGATGCCCCCGGGTTTTTTCCACTTAGCATTTCTGCGATAACGTTTACACGATCGCTTTCACTAAGCTTTCTGATGCTGGTGGTGGTTTTATCTTTTTCTTCGGTTTTGTGCACAAAGAAATGAGAATGGCCTTTTGCAGCAATTTGAGGTAAGTGTGTTATAGAAATTACCTGCATGTTTTCTCCCAACTGAGCAATTACTTCGCCAACTTTTAAAGCGGTTTCTCCAGAAATTCCGGTATCTATTTCATCAAAAATGATGGTTGGTAAAGAAGTATGCTGCGCCAAGAGCGCCTTTATGGCAAGCATCAATCGCGACAGTTCGCCGCCCGAAGCCACTTTGTTTACCGGTGCCAAAGGTTGACCAGCATTGGCGCTAAATAAAAGGTTTATGTTGTCTAGGCCGTCTTTTCCGAATTCATTCAACGCATTCAATTCTATTTTTAAGGCCGCATTTTGCATTCCAACTTGCTTTAAAGTAGATGCTGTTTGTGCTTCTACTATTTTTACGGCGGCTTTTCTATTGCTGCTCAATTGATTCGCTTGAGCGGATAATTGGTTTTTTAATTGATCGATTTCCTTTCTATGAGATTCTACATCTTCATCAAACGAGAGTAATTGATCTAAATTTTGTTGCAGTTGTGCTTGGATTTCTAAAAGGGCTTCGTTGTTTATTACCCTATGTTTTTGCTGTAGGCTATAAAAAACGTCGAGCCTTTGGGTGGTAATTTCTAATTGATCAGGATGATAAGCCGTGTTATCGCCGATGTTGTTAATTTCATCAACAACGTCTTTTATTTCTATTGTTGCAGAGCGTAAGCGTTCTGCTAAAGAAGCAATGTTTGGGTCGAATTTTTCTATGTTTTGCAGTTGCGATGCGCTTTCTTTTAACAGGTTCAATGTAGATTGATCTGTTCCATCTAACATTTCTGATGCAGCAAATAACCCTTTCTTTATGGCTTCTACATGGCTTAGCTTTTCCAAAATCTGCTCCAATTCTTTTTGTTCGCCTATCTTTAAGTTTGCTTGGGCCAACTCATCAAACTGAAATTGTTCATAATCTTGTTTCGATTTTGCTTCGTTTGCCTCACTGATGAGCTTGTTTAACCTTGAGGTAAGCTGACGAAGTTTTTTATAGCCACTTCTGTAATCGGCCAATAGTTGTTTATGATTGGCCAATGCATCGACCATAAGCAACTGAAAAGCTGGGTCGTTTAATTCTTGCGTAGCTTGTTGCGAGTGGATGTCAATCAGTTTTTCGCCAATTTGTTTTAAAATGCTCAGGTTAACTGGCGTATCGTTTATAAACGCCCTTGATTTTCCGTCAATAGAAATTTCTCGCCTTACCAAGTTTTCTGGGTAAAAGTCGAGATCATTTTCTTCGAAAAGCGTTTTCAGCGCATCATCTTGTAGTGCAAAAGTGCCTTCTATAATGCATTTTTTTTCTTGGTTGAAAAAGTATTTGCTTTCTGCACGTTGTCCTAATATCAGCGAAAGCGCGCCCAAAATAATGGATTTTCCTGCCCCAGTTTCGCCTGTAATAATGTTTAAGCCGCGCTCAAAAACGATATCGAGCGAGTCGATCAATGCATAATTACGAATGGAAAGTTTCTGTAGCATAAGCGCCGCTAAATTAAGAAATAAAGGTTAGAGGTTTTAAATTACAAAAGTAAATTTTAAAAATCCCGTATTTTTCATAATGGTGACACCACTTGAATTTTGGGAAATTGTGCTCATTGTACACTCGCTAGCGCTAACGGGTGGAATGGCATCCTTTTAATGAGCTTTTCGCGAATTAAAAGATACAATGGAACACGTGTAAAAGCGCCCAAAAAAATTTTAAAACCAGGCACGACAGGAGAAAATTTAATTTGTTTCTTGTCTTAAAATTTTAAGTGGCGGCTGATTTAGGATGTTTCTGCTTCCTAAAACGCCTGTTAAAATAACCATGCCAAGCACAGAAGAGAACAGCACGAGCGTTGCCCAAAGTGGCGGAATAAATTCGCTACTAAAAATGAATTTTGCCAGTGCCCAGCTTCCCGCAAAAGAAAGGATTAATCCCGCGGCAGCGGCAAACAAGCCTAAAAATAAATATTCTATGGCATTGATACTGGTTATTTGTTTTCTGCTTGCACCAAGAGTTCGCAATAAAATGCTCTCTTTAATCCGCTGACTTTTACTTGTTAACACGGCAGAAACCAACACAATCCAGCCAGTAGCCATACTAAATCCAGCCATAAAACGGATGACGAACGAAATTTTATCAAACAATTCATCTAGTAATTTAAGAGCAAGATTAAGGTCGATAACAGAAACATTTGGAAAATTTTTAACCATCTTTCCCTGAAACTTTGCCGATACAGCTGGAGAAGGCACTCTGGTAGTTATGACGTTGAACTTTGGTGCGTCTTCTAATACACCAGCAGGAAACACCACCCTGAAATTGGTTTGAAACCTTGCCCAGTTCACTTCTCGTAAACTTCCAATCACGGTAGGAATCATTACGCCTTGCACATTAAACAGCACGCTGTCGTTTAATTTTACATGGATGCTTTTGGCATAACGTTCTTCTAGCGATATTACAACAGTTTGATTTGAGTCGACTTTTCCGACCCATTTTCCTTCGATAATTTTTTCTGCGGAGGTAAGTTTTTCTTGATAAGTTGACCTAATTTCGTTTCTGTAAGCACGTTTATTTGTGCTATCTGTTTTGGCTGTTTTACCGTTTATTTGCTCAATGCGCATGGTAATTACGGGAACTTCGCTGATAACAGGCAGGTTGTAAGAAGCGGTAAGTTTTTTTACGCCTGGAAGCTGTTTCGTTTGAATATCGAATAACACCATGTTTGGCTGGCTGCTGCCACCGCTAATCTTAACTTTTTCTATAAGCATGGCTTGCACAAAATAAAGCGTACAAATAAAAGCGGTAGATAATCCAATGGCTACGGTAAGCATTAACGTTTGGTTATTTGGGCGATAAAGATTTGCAAAACCTTGTCGCCAAACATAAGCCACGCGCCGTGGCAATAGTTTTTTAACCAAAAACATTAATAATTTAGAGAGGAGGTAGAGCAGTATAAAAGCTATTGCGATAGAAATTGTAAAAGCTGCAGTTTGTATCCAACTCTGCATTTGCAGGTAGGTAAACAGAAAAACAAAACCCATCATCAGTACGTAAACGAGGTAGATGAGCCAGTCTCTTTTTTTGCCCGCGGTCGAACTCTCGAAAGAAGACCTTATCGCGTTAAGCGGAGAAATTTTACGTACAGAAAGTAGGGCAGGGAGTGCAAATAAAATGGAAATGATAAAGCCAAGCAATATGCCTTGCGCAACGGCAGTCCACGAAATACTAACTGTTATCTCGATGGGCAGAAAGTCTTTTAAAACCAACGGTAATAAAAATTGGATCGCTGATCCCAGCATTGCACCGAGTATAGAAGCAATTAGTCCGTAAAAGCCAATCTGGATAAGGTAAATGAAAAAGGCATCTCTTGCTTTCAGGCCCAAACACCGTAAAATAGCCACTGCACTGAGTTTTTCTTGAATGTATACGTAAACCGAGCTCCCAACCCCGATACAGCCGAGCAATAAGGCAATAAAGCCCGAAAGCGCTAAAAATCTGCTTAAATTTTCAAAAGATCTACCTGTGCTTTCTTTTTTAGATGCTACAGTTTCTGAGCTAAAATCTTCCTTTTGTAATTTTGGCTCAAGTTTTTTCAGCTCGGTTTCTGCGCCATTTGGATCGTTATATTTGTAAAAAAACTTATAGCTAATGCGGCTACCTGTTTTAATGAGGTTGGTAGAATCTAAATAAGCTAAAGGCATGTACACAATTGGCGCAATAGAAGAGCCGATACCCGTTTGGCCGGGAGCACTTTCCATAATGCCAGCAATTTTAAAGTTTAAATCGCCAATTTTTACCGAATCGCCTACGTTTGCCTTAAATTCTAGCATTAAGGTTTGATCTACTAAAACATCTTGCTTGTTTCTAAAAGAGGTAGTGGCTGTTGCCGGCACGGTTTCTATGTTGCCATAATACGGATAAGTACCTTTTAAAGCTTTCATTTGTACCAATCTACTGCCGCCACTTTTCTCAAAGTAAATCATAGACGGAAAAGTTCGCTCTTCAGACCGCTCATCGCCAAGGCTATCCAAGGTTTTGCGCATGGCCTTGCTGATGCCTTGTCTGCTTTCTAAAGTTAAATCTGCCCCGGTGAGTTCTTTTGCTTGGTTGTCTATGTCTTTTTGTAAATTATCTTTAAAAGAATATACAGCCACTAATGCAGCAATTCCTAACACAATAGACGAAATAAAGAGCAAAAGCCGCGAACGGTTTTTTCTGCTATCGCGCCAAGCCATTTTAAACAACCAGGCAATACTTGTATTTGAAGTCTTGATTTTTTCGTTACGCATGGGCCACCATATCATCGGCGATTATTGCGCCACCTTTAATTTTTATAATGCGTTGGGTTTTTGCCGCAAGCTCCAAGTCGTGGGTTACGATAATTAGGGTTGTTCCGGCATCGGTATTCAAATCGAACAACAATTGGTTTATTTTTTCGCTTGTTTCATCGTCTAAGTTTCCTGTTGGCTCGTCTGCAAAAAGAATGGCTGGCTGATTGGAAAACGCCCTAGCTAGAGAAATTCTCTGTTGCTCTCCACCCGATAATTGTACGGGATAATGATGGCCTCGATCTGCCAAACCAACCTTGTCTAATAAATCTAATGCTTTATATTTTGGATTTTTTGTACCGCGTAACTCCATCGGAACCATTACATTTTCTAAAGCCGTTAGCGTTGGCAACAGCTGAAAATTCTGAAAAATAAACCCCACATATTGGTTCCTGAGTGCTGCCCGCTTATCTTCTGATAAATTTTCTAATGCAATTCCATTGAGTGCAACGCTGCCGCTACTTGTTCTATCTAAACCTGCGCAAAGGCCCAATAGCGTTGTTTTTCCACTTCCTGATGGGCCGGTAATTGCAGCGGTTGAGCCTTTTACTATCGAAAAATTTATTTCTTTTAAAACGGTGAGCGATTTACCAGCGCTCTGGTAAATTTTGCCTACATTTTCTACGCTTAATATAGATTCCAATTTGAGAAAGGGTTTTGATTGCCGGTTAAAACTTATTTTTTTAATTCCTGTTAAGATAACAATTCTAATTGACGAATATTGTTAAACTATGTTACGAAACCACACGCCTTTATTAATTGTTTGTTTTACATTGTTGCTGTCTTGTCAAAATAAGCAAAAGCAAGGCGATACAGAAAATGCAAGCCAAACCAAAACTATAGCTTCTGTGAAAAATGTAAATTCCTCGAAAGATAACATGCTGTTTTTCGGCACAAGCCTAACTGCTGGTTACGGTTTGGATCCAACAGAAGCTTATCCCGACCTAATACAAAATAAGATAGATTCCTTGAGTTTGCCATATCGGGTAATAAACGGGGGTTTAAGTGGCGAAACATCGGCCGCAGGCTTAGAGCGTATAGATTGGTTTTTAAAAAAGCAACCCGTTGCTATTTTCGTGTTAGAGCTTGGCGCGAATGATGGTCTCCGCGGATTGCCGTTGAAGGAAACTAAGAGAAACTTACAGGAAATAATAGATAGGGTAAAGGCAAAAAATCCAAATGTCAAACTGGTAATGGCTGGAATGCAAATGCCACCAAACCTTGGCAAAAGATATACCGAAGATTTTGCAGCAATCTTTCCCGCTTTGGCGGAAAAGAACAACATGAAATTGATTCCTTTCTTATTGGATGGTGTGGCAGGAATTCCAAAGTTGAATCAAGAAGATGGCATCCATCCAACTGCCGAAGGAGATAAGATACTGGCAGAAAATGTTTGGATGGTTTTGAAGGAAATGCTCTAATGTATTAGAACTTATGATAAGAATTGACGACGAACTATCTTTATCCGCTTTGCGCGAAATAAAACTTGGAGACATGGTTACTGATACCTTTAGCAAAACAGGCTTGGTTGAAAATATTGACCGTATCGATGACGGGCTTTACCTAATCTTTAAATTCTTTCTGGTTACCGGAAGGGTGATTGAGGTGCGGAGGTAGTTGAGGAGCAAAGAACAAGGAGCAAAGAACAAGGAGCAAAGAGCAAAGAACAAAGACAAAATACTACCGCAAAAATAGGCGTGGCCAGCATAAACTATTTTGGTTTTTTATGGATAGCAATCTATTGACGGCTACACGTTAAAAGTTGAGTGGAAATCTCATGTCTCAAATCTCACCTCTCAAATCTACTTTCCACCTATTTATCTCCCAAAATTATTGGTGTGCCTTTTCCATTGCCCATAATAATAATCTTGGTGTTTGGCGATGTTGCAATTTCTCTTTGCGTTAGAATTGCCTCGTATTGTAATTGCTTATCGCTTAAGCCGGTTGAAAGGATTTTCTGATAATCGGCAATACCTTGTGCTTCCACTCTCTTACGTTCTGCTTCTTGTCTCTCTTTTTGAAGAACGAAGGTCATTTTCTGTGCGTCTTGCTCTGCGTTAATCTTTGATTCGATGCTGGCTTTTACCGAGGCAGGCAGTGTAATATTTCTAATCAATAACGATTGCAGTTCTAAACCCCTGCTATTAAAGGCTTTTTCTATGGTAGAAAATATTCTTGATTGAAATTCGTCTCTTTTGCTCGAGTAAAGTGCAACCGCATCATACGCAACGGCATTGTCTCTAATGGCCGTTCTAGCAATTGGGCGAACGATCTTAGCCAAATAATCTGTACCGATATTTTTTAAAATCATTGGAGCAGAGCTTCCTTTTACCCTAAATAGTACTGATAAATCTATCACAACCTCTAGTCCATCTGCAGATAATACCCTAAGCGCATCATCGCCTGCTTTTGATCCCTCATCGGTTACGCCGCTCATGGTGTAATTCTGGGTTTTAACATCAAATGGGGTTACTACTGCTATAGGGTTTATAACGTTTAATCCGCTGTAAAGCACATCGTTGTCAACTTTTCCGAAAATGGTTTTTACACCAACTTCGCCAGCATCTACTACCTTAAACATAGAGGTAAGCCCACCAATAACAACCATTAGAACGCCTACTATCTTTACAATATTACCGTAAGCAGCCACTTGGTTATCTTGTTTAGAAACAGCAAAGCCTACAATTACAATTAAAACGCCTAGTACAATTAAAAACATTTGTTTGGTTTTGATTTAAGCTAAAGGTATGGTTTTTCTACGAATTGATTTTGTTTAAAAATTCGGAATTCATGGAAATCATAATTCTATCCTGGTAATTTTGGCGAAGCACACAGAAACCTAAAATATCGTGATTGCAAAAAGCTTGATTTTTGTCTTTTCGATAGCTACAACTTGCAGAACATTAAATATTTGGACTTAATTTGTAACTTTGCGATAATCGAAGTACAAAGAGCATTATCGTTTAAGGAGATTTAGAAATGAAAGTTTTATTAGATATAAAAGACAACAAGGCCTTGCATTTAATGGAGGTTTTAAAGGGGTTGTCGTATGTAAAGGCAAAAACTATTTCAGAAGAAAAGGCGCTACTTATAGAGGAGATAAAGGAAGCAGTTGATAATCTAACACTTGTTCGCCAAGGAAAACTAAAGGCTCGTCCTGCCAAAGATTTATTAAATGAGTTATAATGTTGTCAGCATATCACCTTTCGACAGACAACTTAAAAAGTTAGCCAAGAAATACACATCTCTTAAAGGAGAGTTTGCATATCTTGTAGAAATGTTAGAACAGGAGCCTACACATGGAATAAGCCTTGGCAATAACTGCTATAAGATACGAATTGCTATTGCTTCTAAAGGCAAAGGAAAATCTGGCGGTGGGAGAGTAATAACGAATTTTATTATCTCAGAAAACACCGTTTTTCTTATGTCAATTTACGATAAGTCAGAAAAGGAAAATCTTTCCGACAAAGAATTGCTTGAACTCTTAACGTATTTGCCCTTGTAAAGGATATTTACGCTCTGCGCTTTTTCTTCCAGAAAACTTTTCTAATTTCCTTTCCTTTTAAAGGTTGTGTGAGAATCTTTACCGATTCCATTTTTTTTTACAAACTACAGTTAATCATATTGGTTACGTTCTTTCTTTTTGATAAAATTTTTAGCAATTTTGTAAGCTGAAATTTTGGTAAAATTCTGCCGAAAAATCTTACAGTTTTCCTTAATATATGAGCAAAAAATCTATCGACCTTGGCGAGCAAAAAGATGTAGAAGTGTATGGCGCAAGGGTACATAATTTAAAAGATATAGATGTAAAATTTCCACGCAACCAACTGGTTGTAGTTACCGGGTTAAGCGGTAGCGGCAAATCATCTTTGGCTTTCGATACCATTTATGCCGAAGGTCAGCGCCGCTATATGGAAACATTTAGCGCATACAGCCGGCAATTTATGGGTGGCATGGAACGCCCAGACGTAGATAAGGTTTCTGGCTTAAGTCCGGTTATTGCCATCGAACAGAAAACCACCAGTAAAAATCCCCGTTCTACCGTAGGCACTATTACAGAAATTTACGATTTTATGCGCTTGCTTTTTGCTCGTGTAGCCGGTGCTTTTTCTTATAATACTGGCGAGAAGATGGAGCGCATGAGCGAAGACCAAATCTTACAAACTATTTTTAACAAATTTGATGGCGCTGCGGTAAACATTTTGGCTCCAGTAGTAAAAGGTAGAAAAGGCCACTATCGCGAACTTTTTGAGCAAATTAGAAAACAAGGCTATGTAAAAGTTCGTGTAGATGGAGAAATAAAAGACATTGCGGCAAAAATGCAGGTAGATCGCTATAAAATCCACGATATTGAAGTGGTGATCGATCGGCTTATAATTGAAAAAGAAAATAAAAAGCGCCTTTCAGACTCCTTACAAATTGCCATGAAAATGGGTAAAGGCGTGATAAAAATTAGCGATAAAGACAACAATGTAGCTCATTTTAGCAGGTTTTTAATGTGCCCAACTACCGGCATTTCTTATGATGAGCCTCAGCCAAACAGCTTTTCTTTCAATTCTCCTTACGGCGCTTGCGAGCGTTGTAATGGTTTGGGGTATGTGTTTGTGGTTGATAAAGATTCGGTTATTCCAAACCCGAAACTAAGTATTATTAATGGCGGATTGGCACCACTTGGCGAATACCGAGATGTTTGGATGTTCCAAGTAATTAAAGCGGTAACCAAAAAATACGGTTTCTCGCTTTCTGTTCCGATAGAAAAACTAAGCGAAGAAGCGGTAGATGTGCTTTTAAATGGGAGCGACGAGTTGATAAAAGTTGCTGTAGAGTACAACAAATGGAACGTTCAGAATTATAACATCACCTTCGATGGGATTATTAAAATGATCGAAGAACAGAACGAAAAGCGGGGAGATGGGGGCGATGATCTTGAAGCGTTTAGAAAACTACATACTTGTCCGGTTTGCCATGGCGCGAGATTGAAAGAGGAAAGTTTACATTTCAAAATTGATGGAATGAATATTTTCGATCTGGCATCGATGGACATCAATCATTTAAAAGATTGGTTTGAGAACGTTGACGAAAGGCTTAACGACCGGCAAAACACCATCGCCAAAGAAATTTTAAAAGAAATCAAAGCGAGAATTGGATTTTTAACCGATGTGGGGTTAACTTATCTTACGCTTGATAGGACTTCTCGTACACTTTCTGGCGGCGAAGCCCAGCGGATTAGACTTGCCACGCAAATTGGTTCTCAGCTGATGAATGTGATGTACATTTTAGATGAACCGAGCATTGGCTTGCATCAACGCGACAACGAGCGATTAATAAAGGCCTTAAAGCACCTTAGAGATTTAGGCAATACCGTTTTGGTGGTAGAGCACGATAAGGAAATGATTTTGGAGGCAGATTGGGTAATAGACGTTGGCCCGGGAGCGGGCATACATGGCGGCGAAATAGTGGCTGAAGGAACACCAAAGCATATTTTGAAAGCAGACACTTTAACGGCCGCGTATTTAAACGGTAAAAAAAGTATTCAAACGCCATCTGTTCGTAGAAAAGGAAACGGAGAAAAGCTGTCTTTAATCAAAGCAACAGGAAATAATTTAAAAGATGTTTCTGTAGATTTTCCACTTGGAAAATTTATCGCTGTTACGGGAGTTTCTGGCAGCGGTAAATCGAGTTTGATTACAGAAACGCTTTACCCAATTTTAAACCATCATTTTTTTAGGGCGAAAAAACATCCTTTGCCTTATGAAAAAATTAATGGTTTAAAAAACATAGATAAGGTTATCGAGATAGATCAAGCGCCTATTGGGCGTACGCCAAGGTCTAATCCATCTACGTACACCGGGGTTTTTTCAGACATTCGGAATTTATTTGTCCAGTTGCCCGAAGCGAAGATAAGAGGCTATAAACCTGGTCGTTTTTCTTTTAACGTAAAAGGCGGCAGGTGCGAAACTTGCAAAGGAGCGGGTTTACGTTTGATAGAAATGAACTTCTTGCCCGATGTGCAGGTGCCTTGCGAGGAATGTGGCGGACGTAGATATAATAGAGAAACGTTAGAAGTTCGCTTCCGCGGAAAATCCATTAGCGATGTGTTGGACCTGAGCGTAGAAGATGCTTGTGTATTTTTTGAAAACATTCCGACTATTTATCGTAAAATTAAAACGCTAAATGATGTTGGTTTGGGATACATCACGCTAGGGCAATCTTCTGTTACTTTATCTGGTGGCGAGGCACAACGTGTAAAATTGGCCACCGAATTGAGCAAAAAAGATACAGGCCAGACGTTTTATATTTTAGATGAACCAACTACGGGATTACATTTTGAAGACATTAATGTGTTGCTTGGCGTTTTAAACGAACTGGTTGATAAAGGCAACACTGTTTTGGTGATTGAGCATAACCTCGATGTGGTAAAAGTTGCCGATTGGGTAATAGATCTGGGAGAAGAAGGCGGCGCAGGTGGCGGAAGAATTTTGTTTGAAGGCACTCCAGAGGGTTTGATGGAAAATTCGATTAGCTTGACAGGAAAATTTTTGAAGAAAGAAGTGTAGGGTTGAGGGATTTTTGAGCAAGGAACAAGGAGCAAGGAATAAAGAGAAGTCGTTCATCCTAGCCCCTGCGCCGGCATTGAGAGGAACGAAGCAATCTAAAAAAAAGGATAAATCGCCCAAGTTTTAAGCAGTAGTTTTGCGTTTTTGGAGCGACTGCAAAAATTCTAAAATACTAACCGACTAACCCCTAACCGACTAACCCCTAACCAACTAACCAACCAAACAACTAACCATGCAACTCACCGACACCCATACGCACATCTATTACGAGCAGGACCCAGAAAAGCAGGCACAGCTAATGAATCGTTGTTTAGAAAATGGCGTAGAACGTTTGTTTTTACCAAATGTAGATGTCGCCTCCATTGCGATGATTGATGAGATGGTGCCAAAATATCCAACGCATTGTTTTGCAATGGCAGGCTTGCATCCATGTGATGTGAAAGAAAATTATCAGCGCAACTTAGATGATATTTATGCCAGCATCGCCAGCAGGAAGATTTATGCCATAGGCGAGATTGGTATCGATTTATATTGGGATAAAACTACATTATCTCAACAGCTCGATGTTTTTAGGCAACAGATTAATTGGGCGAAGAGCTTGGGTTTACCTATAGTAATCCATTGCAGAGAAGCATTTGATGAAGTGTTTGAGGTTTTGGAAAGCGAAAGAGATGAAAAGCTCAGAGGTGTTTTTCATTGTTTTACGGGCAATTTAGAACAAGCGAAACAAGCCATAGATTTAAATTTTTATTTAGGAATTGGCGGTGTAGTCACTTATAAAAAAGCTGGCTTAGATTTGGTTCTCGCCCATCTATCCATCGATAATTTAGTGTTAGAAACCGATAGTCCTTACCTTGCGCCAGTTCCTTTTAGAGGAAAACCAAACGAAAGTAGTTATCTGATTTACGTCGCCCAAAAAGTGGCAGATATTTTTCAGTTGCCGATAGAAGAAATTGCAAGAATTACCACAGAGAATTCTAAAAAAGTTTTTGGGATTTAGATGATTGTCTGGCTTAGGATTTATAAGATTTTAGGGTTTATAAAAGGAAGAACTGTTAGATTTTTTTTTAGCTTGCAATTTTCTTAATCTTCCGATCCTGAAAATAGTGATTCTGAAAGGTTTTGCTAGATTGTTGCATTCGCAGAGTCCATTGGGATAAACGGGCACAATCAGTACTTTTTAGCACCTCAAGTTAGCAGTATCGTACAAATAATTTAAACTATGAACCTTAAAGTCACTAGCTGTTTAATACTCATTTTTCTTTCTGTTACAAATTTAAGTGCACAAAATAGTGCCAAAACGCTTACAGGTAGTAGCGGTAAAAGTATCGAAAATTATGGCATTAGACAGGATGTATTTGGAACATGGATGGGACGATCTGGTTGGGAAGACATTAGAAAGGGCAATTGGATGATGCTTGAGGAAAGTGGTGTTCCAAAATGGAGGAGGGCGCATTTCGATAGAGCAACGGACGTGGGCGTTCCACTTATTCCCCACGATAGCAAACAAGATTTAAATGACTTGTTAAAGGCAGCAATTCGCGGAGAGCAAGACACCACATACCTTTCATTAGGCAGGGCACTTGCACGTTATTGCACAAAAACTGTTTTTGCCCGGATTTGGTGGGAGTTTAATATGTACCCTGCAAAAGAGAATAACAAATTGTTTATTAGCGCATGGCGAAGAGCAATCCCGATTATTCGTAAAGGGTTTAAGCACGCAGCGGCAAAAGGCCAGACGCTAGAAATAGTTTGGTGTACCAATGCTGGCGTTCCCGATCCAGAGCCTTTTTATCCCGGAGATGATGTAGTGGATGTTATAGGTTCTGATACGTATGGAATGGTTTGGGGCAACGCAGATCCAACTGTGCCACAAATGATCCACCGAATATTGAAAGATCCCTTTATGCTTGAATGGCAAACCAAATTTGCAAATGTGCACAAGAAACCTGTTTGTTTGGGCGAATGGGCGAACGTAGCCAAAAAGGGAGACCAGAAATCTGAAAGCCATGGTATCGGCGACTGCCCAGAATATGTTGACGCAATTTATGACTGGGTTAAAACCAATAAATATGGGTGTAGATATATATGCTATTTCAACTTAGAAGCGGGCGGTATTTTGGTGTCTTTAGATAAAACACCGAAAGCTTTAGCAAGGTTGAAAATTAGAGCAGCGGAAGCAGGAAAGTTGTAATTATTTCGATATATGATTTGAAGAATGTTTGAATCAGGGTTGCTAGATGCTTCGCGGAATGAATTTTTTGAATTACAATGATATGGCTATTTATAATATTTTGAAAAGAGTCTTTATCCACTCGGTTTTATCCACTCGTATATGCCCTTTTGTTGGTAGCATGTTTTGCCAAACCCAATTATAATGTTCAATTATTTTTTCAGCTTTTAAATGAGGGCGATTGCCAGTTGTATGCCCATCTTCAACAACCAAAATGTTATATTCCTTTGTTAATGCTGATTGGATGGCTGCTTCTACACAAAAATCTGTTGCGCAACCGGTAATTAGTAAAGTATTTATTTTGTGTTCAACTAGTTTTGTTTGAAGTTTAGAGTTGTAAAAAACATCATTTGCATACTTGTCAATTATTATATCATTTGAATCCACTATAAGTGCATCTAGGTTTTCCCATTCTGTTGAATTCTTTTCAAATTGACCCGACCCGGTTCCATCATGTTGAATAAAAATTACCGGTAAATCCAGTTTTCTAATTATTAATGCAAGTTCATTGATTCGAGCGACAACTCCATCCGTGTCAAATCGAGGAGTTTTGTCCGTAAATGAACCTTTTTGCATATCGATTACTAAGAGAGCCGTTCTATTATTTTTCATAAATGCTTTCGGTTCTTTTTTTACCCAACATATTAGGACTTACTTTTCTGCTAAATTAGCAAAAAATAGAACGCTAATTTAGCTCCTGCAGTCGTCCTGTCAGGATCAGGATTAAACTGATTCTAGGATTAGCAAGATGCAGGGTGTTTAAGTCGACTTTATAAATTTTAAACGCTCTAATCATTTTTTTCATCTAGTCCTAAAAATTCTCATTCTGATAATCAATTCACCAAGCATCTTTAGCACGTAATTTCTTGAATCTGTTACCCTATGTGTTATGTATTTACACAGAGCGGCTAATAATCTTCCAGTTAATTAAACTTAATATTTAAAATTATAATTATGGTAATTATCAAAAAAGAACATAAACCAATAATGAGTGGTTTCCAAAAGTCAGTAGCAAGAAGTTGTTTTTTGTTGCGTAAAATTATTTTCTTTAATAAAACATAGACAGTTAAGGGCACACACGCTACGAAAATCCAAGCATAGAGTGTTGTAATATGCATTAGCTTGTCTTTCGCATTTCTGATTATTACAAAAAAAATTAAATCGGAAAGTATAGCCTCGGAAATAAATATAAAGCTGGTTAGAAAAACTCCAACAATAATATTTGATTTCGGATATCTAACAATACAACTATAGGATGCAAATCCCCACAAAACAGGATTTACAGTAAGCATTAAAACTTGTCCCAAACTTTCATTTATGCTCCATGGATACCATAGTATTAAATTGGATAACCAATAGATAGCAAAGCAAATAACTAAATTATAGAGAATCCATTTTGAGTTGTTTGATTGCATTGTTCCTGACGTTCATGAGTTATATTTTTACAACCGCTTCTTGTACTCGGCTGATGTTTTAGAACCTTGATTTCCAGTAATCTCGATTGCTAAGACAAGAAATGACAAATTTTTCCTTATTTATAGCTTCTATTTTTCCCTCCGAAAATCCGGATAGGGCGGCAAACCCACAGCCGAGATTTTTTATCGGGGAGAGGATTCGAAGCGAAGGGCGGGGCTGGCATAAATCAGCGCCGTCTCACTGCGTCTCTGAAAAAACCACCTCTTTTACACCAAATACTCAAACAACGTCTGGTCTTGGTTTAGGTCTATCACATCGAATTTAAAGTCTTTCATCCGCTGCATTAAGCTTTCAAAATCGTTTTTATCGGTAAGTTCAATGCCAACCAACGCGGGTCCGTTTTCTTTATTGGTTTTTTTGATAAATTCGAAACGGGTAATGTCGTCTTTTGGTCCCAGCACTTCGTTTACAAATAGTTTTAGCGCTCCTGGACGCTGCGGAAAACGCACGATAAAGTAATGTTTTAATCCTTCAAAAAGGAGCGATTTTTCTTTGATTTCTTGCATCCGCTCAATGTCGTTGTTGCCGCCGCTAACAATACAAACCACGGTTTTGCCAACAACACTTTCCTTTAACTGATCTAAAGCAGCCACCGCCAAGGCGCCAGCTGGTTCTACCACAATGGCATCTTCGTTGTACAGTTTAAGAATGGTAGTGCAAATTTTCCCTTCCGGAATGAGGTGCATTTCATCTAAATAATCTCTGCAATATTGGTAGGTAAGGTGACCGATGCGTTTTACGGCTGCGCCATCTACAAAGCGATCAATCTCATCTAACGTAAACGGGCCTCCTTTTTCCATTGCGGTAAGCATAGATGGAGCGCCCAAAGGTTCTACGCCAACCATTGTTACCGTAGGTTTTACCGTTTTGAGGTACGCACCCACGCCAGAAGCGAGTCCGCCGCCGCCAACGGGAAGAATAACTACATCTACGTTTGGCAGATCTTCAAATATCTCAACGCCAACTGTTCCTTGTCCTTCGATGATTTTGTCATCATCAAAAGGGGGAATGAAGGTTACGGAGTTTTCTTTGCTGTATGCCAACGCTTCTTTTAAACAATCATCAAATGTATCACCCACTAAAATCACTTCTACATTGTCTCCACCAAACATATAGGTTTGTTTTACCTTTTGTTTGGGTGTAATTTCTGGCATATAGATTACGCCTTTAATGTTTAGTTTTTTACACGAAAAAGCAAAACCTTGCGCATGGTTTCCTGCACTGGCACATACCACACCATTTGCCAATTCTGCAGCAGAAAGGGTGCTAATTTTATTGTAGGCACCTCGTAATTTATAGGAACGTACAATCTGTAAGTCTTCTCTTTTTATATAAATATTTGCATTAAATTGCATGGAAAGACTTGCGTTAAATTCTAACGGCGTTCTTTTTACTATTCCTTTTAAACGTTCATAGGCTTCTTCAAACTGTAGTTTATGCGGGACGGTTGAACCCATTTTTTGGTCGGTTATTTCATTTTTTCTAAAAGAATCATAACTGATATTTTTTATCTTCTCCACGTTTTTTGCTGCCTTTACTTAATGATTATAAAAATTTATTTATGGCATCTAAATAGGCGTTTGCCGATGCTTTTACAATGTCGGTGCTAAAACCATAACCGATAAAAGATTTTCCGCCATAATCTACGCGCATATTTACCTTACTTACATCGTCGCTGCCTTTGTGCATAGATTGGATGGTAAATTCTGTAAGCTTGGTGTCTTCGTTTGTTAAGCTCTTTATGGCGTTAATGGTGGCATCTACCGGGCCATTACCCTTGGCTGTAGCTTCTGTGGTTTTACCATCAACTTCTAATTTTACGGTTGCGCTGGCTATATTTTCATCGCCACAAATTACCTGCAAATAGCTGATGTTATATCCATTTTTAATGGATGACGCTTCGCCGTTGCTCATTAACGAAAGTAAGTCGTCGTCGGTAATGTCTAGCTTTTCGTCGGCTAAGGTTAAAAATCTTTCATAAACTTCGTCTATGTGTATTTTTTCGCTGTCGTAGCCCAAACGCTGTAAATGATGTTTGAGAGCATGCCTTCCACTTCGCGCGGTTAAGATTATGTCGGCACTGTTCAATCCAACATCTTCTGGATTGATGATTTCGTAGTTTTCTCTGTGCTTTAAAAATCCATCCTGGTGAATCCCAGAACTATGTGCAAATGCATTCTTGCCGATAATGGCTTTGTTTGGTTGAACAGGCATCCTCATCATACGGCTTACCATACCGCTTATATAGGTAAATTGCTTGCTGTTGATGTTGGTGTGCAGACCTAAATTATGCGTTTTGATAACCATGGCCACTTCTTCTAAAGCAGTATTTCCGGCACGTTCGCCGATGCCGTTTATGGTGCATTCTATTTGCCGCGCGCCATTTATGATACCCGAAATGCTGTTTGCCGTAGCCAAGCCCAAATCGTTGTGGCAATGCACAGAAATAATGGCCTGATCGATGTTTTTTACGTGGTCTTTTAAATATTTTATTTTTGCTCCGTATTCGTCTGGTAAGCAATATCCATTGGTATCTGGAATGTTTACCACCGTGGCACCAGCTGCAATAACCGCTTCTACCATCTGCGCTAAATAAGCATTATCTGCCCTACCTGCATCTTCTGCATAAAACTCTATGTCTTCTACAAAAGTCTTGGCATACTTGACTGCATCAACCGCACGTTCTAGAATTTTCTCTCTCGTGCTGTTAAATTTGTATTTAATGTGCATGTCCGAAGCGCCAATTCCTGTATGGATGCGTGGATGCTTCGCATACTTTAGAGAATCTGCTGCCACGTCTATGTCGCCTCTTATGGCACGGGTTAAGGCACAAATTGTTGGCTCTTTTATGGCTTTTGATAGTTCGACTACGCTTTGAAAATCGCCAGGACTAGAAATTGGAAAGCCAGCCTCGATGATGTCGACGCCTAAAAGCTCTAACTCTTTTGCAATTTCTATTTTTTGGTTGGTATCTAACTGACAACCGGGAACTTGTTCACCATCTCTTAAGGTGGTATCGAAAATATAGACTTTGTTTGGGTCGTGTATCATTATGTTGCGGTGTTGGTTGTTCTATTTGATAAAAATTTAAGTACAGTTTTTCCCATTTCGGCGGTACCTAAAACTTTGTAACGGTTAGTGTGCTGGTCGGCAATATCGTTGGTTCTAAAGCCTTCTTTTAGTACGTCGTTTATACTGTCTACAAGCAGTTGAGCTTCTTCTTTTAGTCCGAAACCAATCTCTAACATCAGTGCTGCAGATAAGATAGACGCTAATGGGTTTGCTAGATCTTTGCCGGCAATATCGTGTGCCGAACCGTGTATGGGTTCGAAAAAACCGATACTTTCGCCAACCGAGGCTGAGGCGAGCATGCCCATAGAACCTGCAATTTGCGATGCCTCATCGGTTAAAATATCACCAAAAAGATTTGCTGTGAGTACCACATCAAAACGGTTTGGATTTTTAATAAGCTGCATGGCCATGTTATCTACAAATATGTGTTCTGTTGCCACTTCTGGGTACTGGGTAGAAATTTCTTGTACAGTTTCTCTCCAAAGTCTCGAACTTTCCAACACGTTGGCTTTATCTACAGAGCAAAGTTTTTTGCTTCGCTGTTGCGCTGCTTGGAAAGCTTTATGCGCAATGCGTTCAATTTCATAACGGTGATAAATCATCAAGTCGGAAGCAGTTTTTCCGTCATCCTCTCGTTTTTTCTCGCCGAAATAAACATCGCCCGTAAGCTCTCTGAAAAACAAAATATCCGTACCTTTTAAAATGGCAGGTTTAATGCTAGATGCGTGCAGCAATTCCTCAAAAAGCAAAATAGGGCGGAGGTTGGCAAACAATCCGAGTTCTTTCCTAATTTTTAATAAACCTTGTTCTGGTCTAACTTTTAAACTCGGGTCGTTATCATACTTTGCGTGTCCAACAGCCCCAAAAAGAATTGCATCTGTTTTTTTTGCCTTCTCTAACGTGTCATCCGGTAGTGGATTTCCAGTTTTTTCTATCGCCGCATGGCCCATTAAGGCTTCGTCAAATGTAAATTGATGGTCGAAAGCTTCGGCAATATGCTCCAAAGCTGCTTTCCCCCAAATGGTTACTTCTGGTCCAATCCCGTCGCCGGGTATTATTAAGATATTTTTTTTCATGATACTAAAACTTATACGGTCTCAACACTTTCAACGTTCTCAACGTTCTCAACGTTCTCAACGCTCTCTAATATATTTTCGATGGATGTTACTTCGCCATTTTTTAACACTATTCTTTTTTCAATACAACTCGGTAAAGCTGTTTCAAAATGACCTACATAAATTAGGGTCATTCCGTTGCCACATAATTCATCAACCAACTGATTAAAATCTTGGGTTTGCTGAACATCTAAACCTTGGCAGGGCTCATCTAAAATTAACAATTCTGGATTCTTAATGATTGTTCTTGCCAATAAAACCAAGCGTTGTTTGCCTAGAGGGAGTGAGCTGAGCGGTTTATTTTTGTGTTCCGTCAATGTTAAATATTCCAGCAGTTCGTCAACCTGCATTTTTTTTGAATACGGTAATTGCTGAAACAGGCCAACACTATCGTAAAAGCCAGAAGCAACACTTTCCCAAACGGTGGCAGTTCCATCGAAATACCAATGAAATTCTGGAGAAATTAAACCTAAATGTTGTTTAATGTCCCAAACACTTTCTCCGCTTCCTCTTTTGCTGCCGAATAGAAAAAGTTGGTTCGCATAAGATTGCGGATGGTCGCCACTTATCAGGCTCAATAAGGTCGATTTGCCAGAGCCATTATGTCCCTGCAAAAGCCATTTTTCACCAGCTTCTACTTTCCAGTTCACATTTTTCAAGACTTGCTTTTCCCCATAGCTTATGTTTACATCAACCATTTCTACAATGTTTTTTGAGGTATAAACTGGGGGCTGTTTCAAAAAAACTGGAATTTCACCCAATCTTTTTTTAGCAGTTTGAGAGAAGGTTCGCACAGAATCAACTTCTACCAATTTACCTTCTTTAATTTCTGCAAAGTGGCTTATTGAGTTTGGTAATTTATTGTCGTTGCTAATCAACATCAATTGCACACCTTCTTTCGCAACTTCTTCTAGCAAGACATTTAGGTTTTTTCTGCTTAAGGCATCCAACCCTGTATAAGGTTGGTCTATGATAAGCAATTGAGGTTTTAGCCACAAAGCTTTTACCAATTGCAATTTTTTATGTTCGCCGCTCGATAATTCTATCAATTGAGAACTTGCAAAAGTAGAAAATCCCAATGCTTCTAAAATGGGTTCTACTTGATCGAAATGGAGTTTGTTTTCTTTTCCGTAGCTCAACAATTCTGCATGAACGGTAGAGATTTCTTTTGTTTGGTTGCTGGTATAGCGCTGTTGATAATAAAAATTGGCAACGCCTTCTAAATTTTTAAATTGGTACCAGCTTTCTACAAATAGCGCTTTCGCGGGATTTTTGGAGTTTAAATCGAAATGTATTTTTACTTCCTCACATTCATTTGCCTTACTAACAATTGTTCTGGCCAAAGTTGTTTTTCCGCTTCCGCTGATGCCTGTAAGAACCCAATTTTCTCCGCGATTTATTGTCCAGCTCAAATCCCGTAGCACCAGCTGTTGCTGGTAACTTAGGTTTAAGTGTTGTATATCGACGAAAATAGAATTCATTTTTTAACTGTTTTTTTTATGGTAGTTCTAATGCTGAGCCTCGTAAGTTTGTATCAAATCTTTTTGATTCAATATAAAGTCTATATCATCGTACCCATTAATCAAACAAGATTTTTTGTAAGGATTAATTTCAAACGATTCTGCCCCACCTAAATCCTCCCCAGTAGGGAGGACTTGCCCGTCAAGTTTAACACTTTGGTTTTCTAAATCGATTTTTAATTGAGTTTTTGGGTTGTTGTTTACCGCTTCAAATATTTTTTTTAAAAAATCTTCTGTTACCTGAATGGGCAATAGGCCGTTGTTTAGTGCATTTCCTTTAAAGATATCGGCAAAAAAACTGCTGATCACCGCATCAAAACCAGCATCTTGAATGGCCCAAGCAGCATGTTCTCTGCTACTACCACAACCAAAGTTTTTTCCAGCAACCAAAATTCTTCCGCTGTAAGTTGGGTCATTTAACACAAAATCTACCTTCGGCGAATTGTCGTTGTTATAGCGCCAATCGCGGAAAAGGTTTTCGCCAAAACCCTCGCGAGTTGTGGCTTTTAGAAACCTTGCCGGAATAATTTGGTCGGTGTCTATGTTTTCTATATTTAAGGGCACTACGGCCGATGTTAATGTGCTAAACTTTTTCATACCTTTATTTTTTAATGCGAATTAATATTCGCCGAATTTTATGTAATTCGTTGGCTTAAAGGGTTGTTTTTCCTAAACCCTAAACCCTAAACCCTAAACCTTTCACCGTTTCTACATAATGTTCAACCGTTGGAAAAGGCTCGTAAAAATGATGGAGTAATTTTTTCCAATCTTGGTATTCTGCTGAATTTCTAAAGCCGTCCGTGTGGGCTTCCAAGGTTTTCCAACGTACTAATAGTAAATATTTATTAGTGTCTTCAATACATCTTTTTAACTCATGCGAAATATATCCCTCCATTTTAGAGATGATTTTTTGCGCCTGGTTAAAAGCTTTTTCAAAATCGGGGGCTAAACCAGTTTTTATATTTAATGTTGCTACTTCTAAAACCATTTTTCCCCTTTTTTCAGATTGCTTCTTTCTTCGAAATCACGGTTTTTCGGTCGGTAGAATCGGCGCTTTAACCCGTAACTTTTAACTTTCAACTTTTAACTCTCTAACATCCGTAATTTTTCCAGTAACTGCTGCGGCGGCGGCTGTTAGCGGACTAGCCAATAATGTTCTTGCATTTTGTCCCTGTCTGCCTTCAAAATTTCTGTTTGAAGTAGAAACGCAATATTTTCCTGCCGGAATTTTATCTTCGTTCATTCCCAAACAGGCACTACAGCCCGGTTCGCGCAATTGAAAACCTGCAGCTTCGAAAATTTTATCTAATCCTTCTTTTTTTGCTTGTTGTTCTACCTGTTTAGAGCCTGGTACAATCCAAACTGTTACATTATCTGCTTTATGTTTACCTGTAACAAACTCGGCAACTTCTCTTAAATCTTCAATACGAGAGTTTGTACAACTACCTATAAAAACATAATCTATTGGTTTGCCAATTAATGCAGAACCGTCTTCAAAACCCATATAATTTAGGGCTTTTTGATAAGAAAGTTTTTCTTTTTCTGGTTGCGATGCAGTTGATGGAATGTTTTCTCTTATTCCCATGCCCATACCTGGATTGGTTCCATAGGTAATCATCGGGGTTATATCTGCTGCATCGAAAATCAATACTTTATCAAATTTTGCATCGGCATCGCTGTACAAAGTTTCCCAATACGCTAAGTTTTTATCCCAATCCTCGCCCGCAGGGGCAAATTCTCTGCCTTTAATGTAATCGAATGTGGTTTGGTCTGGGGCGATTAATCCGCCTCTTGCGCCCATTTCTATGCTCATGTTGCAAATGGTCATCCGCGCTTCCATGCTCAATTCTTCAATTGCTTCGCCAGCATACTCTATAAAATAACCAGTACCGCCAGCGGCAGATATTTTGGCAATGATGTAAAGGATTATGTCTTTTGCCGAAACCCCTTTGCTCAATTTCCCGTTCACCTCAATTTTCATGGTCTTAGGTTTTTGCTGCAATAAGCATTGCGTAGCAAAAACCTGCTCTACTTGAGACGTACCGATGCCAAAAGCAATGGCGCCGAAAGCTCCGTGGGTAGAGGTGTGGCTATCTCCGCAAACCATGGTTTTTCCCGGTAGGGTAATTCCCAACTCGGGGCCAATTACATGCACAATTCCTTGAAATGGATGCCCAAGGCCGTACAACTCAATTCCAAATTCTGCACAATTTTTGGTCAACATATCTACCTGATACCTAGAAAGCTCTTCTTTAATAGGTAGTAACTGATCTAACGTTGGCACATTATGGTCGGCGGTGGCAACGGTTTGCTTTGGCCGAAATACAGGTAAGCCCCTTTTACGCAAACCATCAAATGCTTGCGGCGAAGTTACTTCATGTATCAAGTGCGTATCTATATATAAGATATCTGGAAAGCCTTCCTCACTTTTAACTACATGGGCATCCCAAATTTTTTCTACTAATGTTTTTGACATTTCGTTTATTTCTAATTAGTGTCAGTCTGAGCTTGTCGAAGACTTTTTAATGAATAAAAAAAATCCCTTCGACAAGCTCAGGATAACAGTTTTTTATTCTAGGCTGTCTTAATCGCCTTCATCGCGGTCATCGCTTTGCGCAATTTAGCACCTACTTTTTCTACTTGATGTGAGCGAATAGCATCATTTACATCAATCAATTTTCTGTTGTCTACGCCAGCATCTTTTCCATCGTTAAAGTTTTTGCCAACCAAATCAGTATCAACTTTTTTCATAAAGTCGGCTAAAAGTGGCTTGCAAGCTTGGTCGAACAGATAGCAACCATATTCTGCGGTGTCAGAAATTACCCTGTTCATTTCGAACAATTTTTTACGTGCAATGGTATTTGCAATTAATGGCGTTTCGTGCAACGACTCGTAATAAGCCGATTCTGGTTTGATGCCTGCGTGTACCATCGTTTCGAAAGCCAATTCTACGCCTGCTCTAATAAAAGCAACCATTAACGTATAATTATCGAAATATTCTTGCTCGCTAATTTTCACATCGCCAGCAGGTGTTTTTTCGAAGGCTGTTTCGCCAGTTTCTGCACGCCATTTCAATAAGTTTTTATCGCCATTTGCCCAGTCTTCCATCATGGTTTTGCTAAATTCGCCGCTCATAATGTCGTCTTGGTGCTTCTGAAAAAGCGGACGCATAATGTCTTTTAACTCTTCAGAAATCTCAAAAGCCTTAATCTTAGCAGGATTGCTTAAACGATCCATCATGGCGGTAATACCACCTTGTTTTAATGCCTCTGTAATTACTTCAACACCATATTGAACCAATTTGGAAGCGTAGCCAGCATCAACTCCCTTCTCCACCATTTTATCAAAAGAAAGAATAGATCCTGTTTGAAGCAATCCACATAGAATGGTTTGTTCGCCCATTAAGTCAGATTTAACCTCCGCCACAAAGGATGAATTTAATACACCAGCTTTGTGTCCGCCGGTGCCAACTGCATACGCTTTTGCTTGATCGAAACCCTTTCCTTCTGGATCGTTTTCTGGGTGTACCGCTATAAGTGTTGGCACACCAAAACCGCGCACATATTCTGCCCGCACTTCGCTACCTGGGCACTTTGGCGCTACCATAATTACAGTAATATCTTCGCGAATCTGCATGCCTTCTTCTACAATGTTAAAACCATGTGAGTAAGAAAGTGTAGCACCTTGTTTCATTAATGGCATAATGGTTTTTACCACCTGCGTGTGCTGCTTATCTGGCGTAAGGTTAATTACCACATCTGCTTCGGGAATTAGTTCTTCGAAACTGCCTACCTTAAAATTGTTATCCGTCGCGTTTTTCCAAGAGTCGCGTTTTGCTTCAATGGCTTCTTTTCTTAATGCGTAAGAAACATCTAAACCGCTATCTCGTAAGTTTAAACCTTGATTTAATCCTTGCGCACCGCAGCCAACAATAACCAATTTCTTTCCTTTCAGCGCGCTAACGCCATCCAAAAATTCGTCGTTGCTCATAAATTCGCAAACGCCCAGTTGATCTAATTTTTCTCTAAGTGGTAATGTGTTAAAGTAATTCGACATTTTTTCTATTTGTTTTTGCTGTGTTGAATCCCATGATTAGGACGAACGCAGCCTGTTTATGTTTCTTTATTTTTAATTTATTCTTCTTCTTCGAAAACGAAAGCAAGTAGCTCTGTTGTTCTCAAGTCCCGCTTTTCATTTCAATCTTTTACTCCCCAAAAAGCCCCTTTGGGGTTTGGGGAAGTAAAAGGATTTTCATTTCAATCGGGTTTATTTTACTGGGGACAGTACAACAAAGTAAATTTCCTTTCCCTCAAATTATACTAGCAACTTTTTTAAAGCCAAAGCATAACCAAAATGCATGTTATCGTGGCCAATGGTTGTGATTATTGTTTCCTCTACGCTGTTTATTTGTGCGCCATAGGTTGCTGTTGCAAATGGAATCATATTCGAGAATAATCCATTATCGTAATCTTCTTTTATCTTCTCAACACTTTCTAAAGCCATTGTTTTCAATTCGGCTACTTCTTCTGCGCTAACGGTGTAGGTAGGGCGGGTGTCTTTTTTATAAAAGTCGTTATATTTTATCGAGCTTCCATCTGGCAGTACTCCCGTGCGAACATAGCAAAGCGCTTGTGTCGTTACCACAATATGGCCGAAGTTCCAGATGATGTTGTTGTTATAACCCTCTGGAATTTTATTTAATTGCTCGTTGCTTAACGTATCTATTGCTCGAATAAATGCCTCGCGAGCATTTGTTATAAATTCAAATATTTCTTTCATTTGTTGCATTGCTCTCTCTTATTTTATGTTTTCAGCTTTCGCCTTTATTCTACATGGTAAATATTTTGCTTCCTTTTTCCAGAAACTCGTTTTCTACCAACTCTTCGCCAGGTTCGTCTGCTTCAAATTCTTTTAGCTTTTCATGGAAACCAGCGCTATCTTTTATAATGGCAACGCGGGCACTCCGCACAAACTCTATCAACTCATAAGGTTCTAAAGCTTTTACTAAAGCATCTGTTTCTTCTCTGTGGCCGGTTACGGCAAAAACCGTGTAATCTTTTCTTATCACTACGGCACTTGCTCCATATTGTCTAAGCAATCGTTCTACAGTTACTTTCTCGGCAACCTCATCAGTAGACACCTTATATAAAGCAAGTTCTTGCCAAATAATTTCATCGTTGGTGTTAAAGTAAACTTTCAATACTTCTATCTGCTTTTCTATCTGCCTAGCAAGCTTTCTCACTACCTCGTAACTCTCTTGAATAACGATGTTAAAACGGTGTATGCCATCAATTTCTGATGGTGATGTGTTAAGGCTTTCAATATTTATTTTTCTTTTAGAAAAAATAATTGCAATCCTGTTTAGCAAACCTATCCGGTTTTCTGCGTAAACAATAATGTTGTAATCCTGCTTTTCGTCAAGATCTTTTTCGGCTGGTGTATATTTAATGGTATCTTCCATTGGTGTTTCGTCGTTGTTCGTTTAATCGTTTATCGTTGTTCGTTTGACGTTTTTCGTTGGTAGGTTAGTCGTTCTTAAACTCTATACTGTAAAACCCGTCCTTTGACATAAAAGGTTTTCTGGGCTTACAGTCTCAAATCTAATGTCTCACTTCTCAAATCTACTTTAAACGTATCTCACTCACGCTCATTCCCTGTGGCACCATAGGGAAAACGTTGTTTTCTCTTCCTACCATAATCTCTAACAGGTAAGAACCTTTGTGGCTGATCATCGTTTCTAGCGCGCTGCGTAATTGCTCGCGTTGTTCAACCAATTGCGCATCTATATGGTAAGCTTTTGCCAAGGCCACAAAATCTGGACTTGTAATGTTCACAAATGAATAACGCTTATCATTAAAGAGTTGTTGCCATTGGCGAACCATGCCCAAAAATCGGTTGTTCAAAATTATTATTTTCACTTCTGCGCCAAATTGCATAATGGTACCCAATTCTTGTGGGGTCATTTGGAAACCACCATCGCCAATAATGGCAATAACCGTTCTATCTGGCGCGCCGTATTTTGCTCCTATTGCTGCCGGCAAACCAAATCCCATAGTTCCTAATCCACCAGAAGTAATGTTGCTGCGCGTTTGGTTAAATTTTGCATATCTACAAGCTACCATTTGGTGCTGACCAACATCGGTAACGATAATTGCATCGCCTCCTGTAATTTCGTTTATGTTCCGCAAAACTTCGCCCATGGTCATTTCGTCTCCTGTAGGATAAAGCTCTGGCGTAATTACTTGGTCTATTTCTTGTTGATTATAGTCTCTAAACTTGGCCAGCCAATCCTCGTGTGTTTTCTTATCAAGAAGCTGAGTTAATAATGGAAGCGTTTCTTTGCAATCGCCCCAAACGCCAACATCGGCTTTTACATTTTTATCTATTTCTGCGGGGTCGATGTCTAAGTGGATTATCTTGGCTTGTCTGGCGTATTTATCTAGTCTGCCAGTCACCCGATCATCAAATCGCATCCCAATGGCAATCAACACATCACATTCGTTGGTAAGTACGTTCGGGCCGTAATTTCCGTGCATGCCTAACATGCCTACGTTTAAAGGGTGAGCTGTTGGTATTGCGCTTTCGCCAAGAATGGTCCAAGCTGCAGGAATACCACTTTTCCCTAAAAAAGTTTTAAATTCTTCTTCTGCCTTGCCTAAAACTATGCCTTGACCGAACAACACAAATGGCTTCTCTGCTGCATTAATCAACTTTGCGGCCTCTTCTATAAATTCTTGCCTAACTTTTGGTTTTGGCCGATAACTGCGAATGTGTGTACACTTTTGATATGGAGGAAATTCCTCTAATTGAATCTGTGCATTTTTGGTAATGTCTACCAATACTGGCCCCGGTCTGCCACTTTTAGCGATATAAAACGCCTTAGCCAACACTTCTGGAATTTCCTTTGCATCGGTAACTTGATAGTTCCATTTGGTAACCGGCGTGGTTATGTTTATCACATCGGTCTCTTGGAAGGCATCTGTTCCCAACAAATGCGCAAATACCTGTCCTGTGATGCAAACTAAAGGTGTACTATCTATTTGTGCATCTGCCAAACCTGTTACCAAGTTTGTAGCGCCGGGTCCGCTGGTTGCAAACACCACGCCCACTCTGCCGCTAGAACGTGCAAAGCCTTGTGCAGCATGGATTCCTCCCTGTTCATGGCGAACCAAAATATGCTCTAACCTATCGGCATAATCGTAAAGTGCATCGTAAATGGGCATAATTGCGCCACCGGGATAACCAAAAATAGTGGTTACACCTTCGGAGATTAGACCATTAAGCAGCGCTTGTGAGCCCGAACCTTTAAAGCTCCCAACGCCCTGAAGAGGGCTCTGTTCTGTTTCAGTTAAAATATCTTGTTGCATAATTTTTTAGTTTATGTCTATGCTGTTTTTTAGTGTTTCTTTATTTTTTAAAACCAATTCTCTCTCTATTCTCCCACTTTTTTTGAGCGATTTTTTCGTCCAACAAATTATCCATTGCATCATATAATTGGCTTAACTGGATGTCGTGTTCTTCTATTCGCTCTTTTAGCTCTTTCAATCGCTCATTATCTTCATGAGGTTGAAGAAATATTTTCCTCACAGCAACAAAAGCCCGCATGATGGCAATATTCATGTTTATAGCTATCTCGCTTTTTAGCACTCCACTTAGCATCGCAATACCTTGTTCTGTAAAGGCGTAGGGGAGAGCAGAGTTTGGGCGTTTGGTAGAGTATGTCATCACAATTTGTGATGACATGTCCTTAAATTGTGTTCCCATTTGAAGTTTTAAACTTTCCAACTCTTGTTGAGTTAATTGGAACATAAAATCATCAGGAAAACGCTTAATGTTACGCTTAACTGCTTGATTTAAAACCCTTGTTTCCACCTCATATAAGCGTGCTAAATCAAAATCAAGTATTACCCTCTCTCCCCGAATTTCGTGAATGCTGCTTTGAATACTTTTAATTATTTGCATAACTTATTTTTTAAGTCAGGTTAATGTTTCTTCGAATCCGGTCACAATTTGTGACTGGTTCAATTTCGGTCTTCCTTTCCCTTCAGGGAATTAAGGGGTTGGGGCTAAAATTCATCCGTTACACATCCACTCGCTGCATCAGAAACTGTTTTGGCATATTTATATAAAACGCCTTTAGTTACTTTTAATGCGGGTTGCACGTATTTCTTTCTGCGTTCTGCGATAATTTCTTCGCTAACTTCTAATTTGATGATGTTTTTTACCGCATCGATTAAAATTCTGTCTTCGTCTTCCACCAATCCAATTAAACCACCTTTGTAAGATTCTGGCGTGATGTGACCAACTACAAAACCATGGGTTCCGCCCGAGAAACGGCCATCTGTAATTAAGGCGACCGATTTACCCAAACCTGCACCAATTATTGCGGATGTTGGCTTTAACATTTCTGGCATTCCCGGCGCGCCGATTGGTCCTGAGTTTTTTATCACAATTACATCGCCATGTTTTACCCTGCCGCTAGATATTCCGGCAATGAGGTCATGTTCACCATCAAACACGCGCGCTGGTCCTTCAAATTTTTCACCTTCTTTTCCGCTAATTTTTGCTACGGAGCCTTTTTCTGCCAAGTTTCCGTAAAGAATCTGCAAATGCCCGGTCGCTTTTATTGGGTTATCAAGTTTGTGAATGATATCTTGGTCGAACTCAATAATCGATTTTACATCAGCTAAATTTTCAGCCATCGTTTTTCCGGTAACGGTTAAACAATCGCCATGCAATAAACCTTCATTCAATAAGTATTTTAATACAGCCGGGATACCACCGTATTGATGCAGGTCTTGCATCAAATATTTTCCGCTAGGTTTAAAATCTGCCAATACTGGCGTTTCATCACTCATCCGCTGAAAATCGTCTTGAGTAACTGGTACGCCGACAGATTTCCCCATCGCAATTAAATGCAACACCGCATTGGTACTTCCACCTAAAATAATAATGGCACGGATGGCATTTTCAAACGCATTGCGCGTCATAATATCCGATGGCTTGATGTCTTTCTCTAGTAGAATCTTGATGTACTTTCCAGCCGCTAGACATTCCTTCTTCTTTGCTTCGCTAACTGCCGGGTTAGAAGAAGAGTAGGGTAGACTCATACCAAGCGCTTCGATGGCAAGCGCCATGGTGTTTGCGGTGTACATGCCGCCACAAGCGCCAGCGCCCGGGCACGTGTGTTTTATAATTCCCTGAAAATCTTGTTCTGATAAGTTTCCAGCAATTTTTTGACCTAAGGCCTCAAATGCAGAAACAATATTTAATTCCTCACCTTTATAATGACCTGGCGCCGTAGTGCCGCCATATACCATTAGAGCAGGCCGATTTAACCGTGCCATAGCCATGATAGAACCAGGCATATTTTTATCACAACCGGGCACGGCAATTACGCCATCGTAATATTGCCCGCCACAAATGGTTTCTATGCTGTCGGCAATCACATCTCTACTCACCAAAGAGTAACGCATACCGTCGGTACCATTGCTCATGCCGTCGCTTACCCCAATGGTGTTAAAAACAAGGCCAACCATGTCGTTTTCCCAAATGCCCTTTTTTATATCCTTTGCAAGGTCATTTAGGTGCATGTTGCAAGTATTGCCATCGTAGCCCATGCTGCAGATGCCTACTTGGGCTTTCTTCATATCCGCATCGGTTAAACCGATTCCATAAAGCATGGCTTGGGCTGCAGGTTGGGTTGGATCTTGTGTAAAAGTTTTACTGTATTTATTAATTTCGCTCATTTTAATTGAGGTTGGGGTTAAGGCTATTCTATTTTTTTAACTCTTTTTTTTTAGCATCATATCTTGATACTAGATTCTCGCTACTCACTACTTGACACTCACTACTAAATAATCACCTCATAATTTACTTTCTCTAAAACCAGGTTTTTATAAGCTTTCTGTATCGTATAACCAATGCTTTCGGTCCATTTCTGTGGGAAAATATAATCGTCTATAGATTTTATTCCGGCAATTTCTGTTGCCGTTCCGCATAAAAAGGCACTATCTGCTTTTTTTAACGCAGCAACAGTTATTTTCTGCTCGGTATAGGCGATATCGAGTACGCCGCATAGTTCTATAACCGTTGCCCTGGTAATACCCGGCAAAATATTTCCCAAAGATGGAGTAATTAGCTTGCCGTCTTTTTCTGTAAAAATATTTGCACCAGAAGCTTCTGCCAAAAAACCGTGCATGTCTAGCAACAACGCTTCGTCGAATCCATTTTTATTTGCCGCCGTAGTTGCCAAAATAGAATTTACATAATTGCCAGATAGCTTTGCCTGCATGGGCACCGATTTTGGATTGGGTCGCTCAAATTCAGACAATCCCATTTTAAGAAGTTTGCTTCCTGAATAAACATCCCAAGACCATGCGCAAATGAATATCGAGCTGCCAGTAGGTTCGTTTAGTTTCATGTTTGGATGACAAAAAACCAACGGACGGATATAAGCATCTTTTAATTTGTTTGTCTTCAATATTTGATAACAGGCATCAATTAGTTCTTTTTTATCCCATGGAAATGGAATATTTGCCAATTGACAAGAAAGTTCTAAGCGATCGAAATGGGCTGCCGCCTTGAAAATTCTGCTGCCATTATGCGTTTTATAAGACCTGATTCCCTCAAATGCGCCGTAACCGTAATGAAGCGATTGGCCAAAGAGATCTGTAGTGGAGTTTATCGCTTTCTCAAACTTTCCATCTAAATAGATGATTGTATTGCTGTTATAATAATCCATTACTTGTATTTTTTATTTAAAAAAAAGCGTCCTGTTTGGGGACGCTCTCATTTATCTTAATTTATTAACTAGTTAAATAGCGCCTGTTTTTTGTGTGGAATGTTTAAGCCCAGCAGCAGTCCGACGAAAATAAGATTTCCGTTGCGGTTGGAATAAGTAGAAATTCTGTTGTTTAAACTCAAGGTCATAACATCAATGTTTACAAAAACCAATTTAGCTGATGCCCTATAAACAAACAAGAAAAAGGTAAAAAAAATTGATTTAGAATTTTATATTGATTTTTTCAGCTATTTTAATTGTTTTATTTTGATTTAATCAATTTTTTTAGATTTTAATTCTGTTTAATTTGTACCGAATATCAAAACGGTATTCGGTATTTATAATGCACGCATTATAAATTATCCTGTTTTCTGCGCAAAACTACAGGACGATCGACTTTTATTTGTATTTTATGCCAGAAAAATCCTATTTAGTTTGTTCGGTATTGCCGCATAAACCAGTCAATAAACAGGTTAATAAATTTGCAATAGCTGATTGGAACTTAATGAAAAGGAAGTGTTTGGAGCGCAAGTGTCTGCAAACATTAAAGGCAGTTCCCGCCATCCGCTTTACTTCGCTGCGCTGCGTGCCCGCTACTGTCTGCACTAGGTACAAAGGCGGTGTAGGAAACCTGGGTTTTCGCCACGCTGCTTTCCTCGAAAGAGATGGGGAGCAGAACTATATCGAATATTAGATGAGCTTTGATTTGCATTCTCAAATTATTGAGTGCTTAGATTTTTTAGGTTCGCGGATTTGGGAGTCTGTTTGATTTATACTTTGGGTTGCGCAAACTTAACTCGGCTATGAGCGAAATTTCGTGTGTTTTAAAGGTTGCTTTCCCGAAAAGTCGGGCCAGGCGTATTGCCTACCAATAACCGGTTTTAACTAAAAAAACCTTTCTACATTTAAGCCGAAAGGTTTTTAAAATAAAATAGGTTAAGTTTATCCTATGCCTTCTGCCAAAACCACAATTTTATTATGGAGTGCTTCTACAACTCCACCTTTTATAAAAAAAACTTCTTCTTCTGCCTTACCTGTTTTAACAACAACCTCGCCGTCTTGTAGGGTAGAAATAATTGGGGCGTGGTCTGTTAAAATTTGAAAAGAACCAAGTGTTCCAGGAAGCGTAACCGAAGTGGCCGTTCCGTCGAATATCTTTTTATCGGGTGTAAGTATTTCTAGATTCATTTTTTTTTAGATTTGAGATACGAGATATGAGATATGAGATTAGCACCCCGACTCACATCTCATATCTAATGTCTCATATCTTAATTAGCTTCTGCCAATAATTTTTTGCCTTTTTCTATAGCTTCTTCAATGCTACCAACCAAGTTAAATGCAGCTTCTGGATATTCATCCACTTCACCGTCAAGAATCATGGTAAAACCTTTAATGGTTTCTTTAATATCAACCAATACCCCTTTTAGGCCAGTAAACTGTTCTGCCACGAAAAATGGTTGAGATAAGAAACGTTGCACGCGGCGCGCTCTAGATACGACTAATTTATCCTCTTCAGACAATTCATCCATACCTAAAATGGCAATAATGTCTTGAAGTTCTTTATAACGTTGTAGAATTTCTTTAACGTTTTGTGCGCAATTGTAGTGCTCATCGCCCAAAACAGCGGCACTTAAAATACGCGAGGTAGAATCTAACGGATCTACCGCGGGATAAATACCAAGTTCTGCAATTTTACGAGAAAGTGAAGTGGTTGCATCTAAGTGGGCAAATGTTGTAGCCGGTGCAGGGTCAGTTAAATCATCTGCAGGTACATAAACTGCTTGTACAGAAGTAATAGATCCTCGTTTTGTAGAGGTGATACGTTCTTGCATTAAGCCCATTTCTGTTGCCAATGTTGGTTGGTAACCTACCGCAGAAGGCATACGGCCTAATAATGCAGATAATTCTGCACCTGCTTGTGTAAAACGGAAAATGTTATCGATAAAGAAAAGAATGTCTTTTCCGTCTCCTTCTCCATCGCCATCTCTAAAATATTCTGCTACGGTTAAACCAGAAAGCGCTACCCTTGCACGTGCACCAGGAGGCTCGTTCATTTGTCCGAAAACTAACGTAGCTTTACTTTCAGCTAATTTTGCGGTATCTACAGCTTTAAGATCCCAGCCGCCTTTTTCCATCGACTCTAAAAACTCATCGCCATAGTTGATAACGCCAGATTCTATAAATTCACGCAGCAAATCGTTACCCTCACGAGTACGTTCGCCAACGCCAGCAAACACAGATAAACCTTCGTAAGCTTTTGCAATGTTGTTTACAAGCTCCATAATTAACACGGTCTTGCCAACACCCGCACCCCCG
The DNA here is from genome assembly GCF_040547165.1 of Pedobacter sp. UYP30. NCBI lineage: Bacteria > Pseudomonadati > Bacteroidota > Sphingobacteriia > Sphingobacteriales > Sphingobacteriaceae > Pedobacter > Pedobacter sp. UYP30. Next base: position 102,443 of record NZ_JBEPPD010000004.1, read on the forward strand.
AATAGTCCAATTTTACCACCTTTAGTATATGGTGCTAAAAGGTCGATTACTTTGATGCCGGTAAAGAGAACTTCTGTTTCTGTAGAAAGGTCCTCAAACTTAGGCGCTAAACCGTGGATCGGTTTACCGTCGCTATTATCTACGCTGTTAATTCCGTCTATAGCTTCACCAACTACGTTAAATAATCTACCTTTAATTTTATCGCCGATAGGCATTTTAATTGCAGAACCAGTATCCAACACTTTAGCTCCACGCACTAAACCATCCGTAGAATCCATGGCAATTGCCCTTACGCGGTCTTCGCCTAAATGCTGTTGAACCTCTAAAACTACTTTTTGTCCGTTTTCTTTCATTACCTCTAGTGCATCGAAAATGCGGGGTAAATGGGCATCATCAGCAAAGCTAACGTCTACTACGGGGCCGATAATTTGTGCAATTTTTCCTAAGTTAGGCATATCTGTTTGTTGTAAATCTATTAAGGCATTGAATCAAAGCGATTTTGAAGCCACTCAAATTGGATGGCAAAGTTAAGGTATTCTTGCGAAATTTTAAATAGTTAGGGTTAATTTTTTCGTCAAGGTGAAGGAAGAGACGCGAAAATAGAAATATGCATAAAAACAGATGCTCCTAGAGTGGTCAAAACCGTATTATTAAACCCTATTTTAATTTAGACTCTGTAGGTTTGCCGATGTGATTTTGTTCAATCGCTCGAAAAGACTAATTACAATTGCGTTAGACTTATTTCCAAATGAAATTTTATCTTCGCAATAAAATAACTAATCTAACAACCATGGCACTACAAATTGGCGATACCGCCCCAGATTTTACACTTTATAATTCGGAACTTACTGAAGTTTCTTTAAGCAGTTTCCGTGGAAAGAGAGTAATTATTCATTTTTTCCCAATGGCTTTTACAGGAACATGCACCGAGCAACTTTGCACTGCGCGAGATAATTTTAGCTTTTACGAAGGCGTAAACGCAGAAGTGTTGGGCATCTCTGTAGATTCTCCGTTTACTTTGGCAAAGTTTAAGCAAGATCAAAGCTATCAGTTTCAATTGCTATCTGATTTTAACAAAGAAGTTTCCAGGGCTTATGGCAGTTTATATGAAGAATTTGTGTTTGGATTAAAAGGTGTTTCTAAAAGAGCAGCTTTTGTGGTAGATGAAGAAGGTAAAATTGCTTATGCAGAAGTGTTGGAAGATGCAGGGAATTTACCAAATTTTAAGGCCATTGATGACACGTTGAAAGCTTAAGGAAACGCGCAAAAATTTTTTTCAAATAAAAATTGCGAAATCGAATCGCATGGCTTACTTTTGCAATCCATTTAGCACGGGGCGCAGCTTAAATTTTACTTTTAAAATGTTGCGATTCGGTCTTCTTTAGAAGAAGAAGTTACTTGGAGTAGATTCCAAATAGATGCATTTGTAGCTCAACTGGATAGAGCACCTCACTACGGATGAGGAGGTTTGGGGTTCGAATCCCTACAAGTGCACCATTTTTATGAAGCCTTGTCGCTCCTTGGCGGCAAGGCTTTATTTTTTTACTAAAAAACCTAAACAAGTTCGATGCTTAATTTAGTCCTCTTTGGCCCTCCGGGGGCGGGTAAAGGTACCCAATCTGAAAATCTGATAAAAAAATACCAATTGATACATGTTTCTACGGGCGATATTTTTAGAGCGCACGTAAGCAACGAAACAGAACTTGGTTTAATGGTAAGCAAGCTGATGGCTGAGGGCGAACTTGTTCCAGATGCCATTACCATCTCTATGTTAGAAGAAGAGGTAGATAAAAACCCCGATGCAAAGGGCTTCGTTTTTGATGGTTTTCCGCGTACCGTGCCGCAGGCAAGAGAACTAGATTTGTTCTTAGAGCGCAAGGGTAGCAAGGTAGATGGTGTTATCGCCTTAGATGTAGATCAAACAGAACTTACCAAACGTATTGCCGAGAGGCACAAAACGAGCGGTCGGCCAGATGACGATGCACACAAACTACAAAAGCGTATTTCTGAATATTTCGAAAAAACAATACACGTATTGCCTTATTATGAAGAACAAGGGAAGCTTACCAAGGTTAACGGCATGAACCCGATAGAAACGGTTTATACAGATTTGTGTGCGGTTATTGATAGTTTCTAGTAAGGCTTTTCTTAAAAAAAAATATCTCATTCTTTTCCAATCTCCACATGTCGCAAGGTTCTAATTTTGTAGATTACGTTAAAATCTGTTGCCGATCAGGAAAGGGTGGCGCAGGATCGTCGCATTTGCACCGCGATGTATTAACAGCTATGGGCGGGCCCGATGGTGGCGATGGTGGGCGCGGTGGCCATATTATAGTTAAGGGAAGTGCCAACATTTGGACTTTGCTCCATCTAAAATATCGTAAGCACATTATTGCAGAAGATGGTTTGGCAGGTGGAAGCTCGCACAAATCTGGTCGGCAAGGTAAAGATGAGATTTTGGAAGTGCCTTTGGGCACCATTGCCAAAAATGCAGAAACAGGCGAAACTATTTTTGAAATTACCAATGATGGTGAAACGCAAATATTAACAAAAGGTGGTCGTGGCGGACAGGGTAATGCGCATTTTAAAACGCCTACCCAACAAACGCCCAGGTACTCTCAGCCTGGCGAAGCAGGAGAGGAAGTTTGGAATGTGCTCGAATTAAAAGTATTGGCCGATGTAGGCTTGGTTGGATTTCCGAATGCGGGTAAATCTACCTTGCTTTCTGTCGTGACTGCTGCAAAACCCGAGATTGCCGATTATCCCTTTACTACCATTGTTCCAAATTTAGGTATTGTAAGCTATCGCGATAATAGATCTTTTGTAATGGCAGATATACCGGGTATTATAGAAGGTGCTTCGCAAGGAAAAGGCTTGGGCTATCGTTTTTTAAGACACATTGAACGGAATTCTGTTTTGCTATTTATGGTACCTGCAGATACGCAACGTAGTATAAAAGAGGAATACGAAATTTTAAAAGGCGAACTCGAAAAATACAATCCAGAGCTGATGCAAAAGCCACATCTTTTGGCCGTAACCAAGGCCGATATGTTAGATGATGAACTTACTGCAGAAATGAAACTGGACCTGCCCAATGTTCCGAGTTTATTTATTTCGTCTGTTGCAGAGAAGGGTTTGACGGAGCTTAAAGATATGATCTGGAAAGCGATAGAATCTTAGGAGTTGTACGTTTTACGTGATAAGTTTTAAGTGCTTAAACAGATTACTTTACCGAAGTTTGGGGACACGCTGTTCCTCGAAACGATTTTGCTAAGCGATTTGTGCCTTTTACGTAAGGTGCTAAAATTAGCGGTATAGAAACCGTACCTTGTAAATTCACACTATAAAGTAAGATGTCCACCTCGCGAGCGCTAACGACAGGAACGACATCTTTTTGGGTTTTTTTCTCCCCAAAAAATACAGTGGATGGCGTGTAAAAGCGCCCAAATAATTGGAAAATCTTCCAAACTAAAAAGCCGAGAATTAATTAAAATTCTCGGCTTAAATAATAAGAGTTTACTATTGTTTAGCTATTCTTTTTTACTTCGTCTTTAACATCCTCGGCTTTACTTTCAACCTCACTTTGTGCGTCGTGTAACTTTTCCTTAGTCTCTTCTACCACATTTTTAATATCTGATTTTGCTTTTTTAACGTTCTTATGAACGAAATGGGGAACCTCATTTTCTATGTCTTCCTCTATTGCATCTACACCAAATACTTTTTCGCGCAACAAATTGTATTTGTCTTTAATGCCATATTGTAGATCTTTGGCCTTATCGGCAATTTTTTCTCTGGTATTTTCGCCTTTATTGGGTGCAAACAACACACTAACTATGGCTCCAACTGCTATCCCAGCCACCAATGCAAGTGCAACTTTCAAGTTATCATCAGATTTTTTATGCATGCAATTCCCAATCAATTTTCTATATTTCATAACGTTTGTTTTATATTTAACAAAAAAGCCATACTAATGTTTTGTAAGTCTTTTGGCTTCTCTAGGTAAAAGAAGCATTAACCAATTTAACTGTCACAGCACCATGATAACTGCTACCATTGAAAACGAACATTATACCTGTATTATTACAGATGGATCTAAGGAAATTCTTGCAGATGAGCCTTTAGAGCTCGGAGGACAGGAAAAAGGATTTGCCCCACTTAGCTTACTACTATCGGCATTGGGAAGTTGTTTGGCAATTACATTAAGAATGTACATAGATAGAAAAGCTTGGTCTGTAGAGAAAATTGAGGTAAATGTGCGGATGGAGAACGAAAATGGTGAAGATGTTTTTTATGAAGAGGTTACTTGTTGGGGTACTTTAACTGAAGAGCAAAAGCGAAGGTTAGAAGATGTGGCACTCAAATGCCCCATTGCCAAAATTTTGACAAAAAGCCACAACATCAACTCTAGTGTTTTATAAAACATTTTTTATCTTGCCTTTTTTATCTCCGGATTTCAAATCCATCCAAATTAAGCAAATGTTAAAATACTTTTTAGTTGTTGCGCTAACTATTTTTTACTGTCGGTCTGGTTCTGCCCAGCAGGTTAGGCCAGAAAATTCTGCAGCTATTTTTAGTGGGCTTAAAACGCTTAACCATCTCCCAAAGGTACTGTATATTGCCGCACATCCCGATGATGAAAACACAGGGTTGTTATCTTGGTTGATTAACGATAAGCATGTAGAAACGGCTTATTTATCGTTGACCCGAGGAGACGGAGGGCAAAATTTGCTCGGCCCCGAGCAAGGCGCTGCATTGGGCTTAATTAGAACGCATGAGCTTTTGGAAGCGAGAAAATTAGATGGTGCAAAACAGTTCTTTACTAGAGCTATAGATTTTGGCTTTTCTAAAAATACTACAGATACTTTTAATCAATGGAATGTAGATAGCCTTACGGCTAATGTTGTTTGGGTAATTAGAAAATTTAGGCCCGATGTAATTATTTGTCGCTTTCCGCCAACGGCTGCTGCCGGCCATGGCCAACATGCTGCATCTGCGGTGGTTGCTGCAAAGGCATTTAAACTAGCTGGCGATAGAAATATGTTTCCAGAGCAATTAAAATATGTACAACCGTGGCAGCCCACCCGCTTGCTTTGGAATACCTATAATTTTGGAAGTGTAAACACCACTTCAAATGATCAACTTCAGATAGCCGTTGGACAATATGATCCGCTTTTGGGCATGGGTTATGGAGAACTGGCCGGCATTAGTAGAAGTTTACATAAAAGCCAAGGTGCAGGCACAAGGTCTATCGCCGGTAAAAAAACAGAATATTTTACCTTGGTAGATGGAAAATCTATGTCTAAGTCTCTATTTGATGGCCTGATGATGGACTGGAAGCAGAATGGTGAAGATGCGATTGCATCTACCTTGCAGAAAATTATCACAGACTTCGATTTTAGTAGCCCAGAAAAGAGTTTGCCAAGCTTGTTGGCTTTGCGCAAAAACATAGTATCGTTAAAAAATAAACCCTTAAGAAAAGACAAGCTAGCAGCCTTGGATAAAATTATTTTAAGTTGCGCAGGCTTTATGGGCGAGGTTATTACAGGTGAACCAGAGGCCTTGGCTGGAAAAACGTATCCTTTTCAGTTAAATGTTATTGTTAGAGACTCAAACAGCGTTAAACTTAAAAGCATTAATTGGCTAGGGGAGAAACAGCAATTTGATCAGACTTTGCCAGATGATGAACTGGTAGTCTACAAACACGATATTAAAATTCCAACCAATGCGGCACTAACGCAACCCTATTGGTTGGCTAAAGCACCAGAAAATGCTGCAACTTTTAGCGTTACCGCAGATTCGTTAATTGGTTTGCCCGAAGCGCCTGCTCAAGAAAATGTGTTGCTTACGTTAACCATTGGTCAAGAAGATTTCAATGTCAGCCTACCGCTTTCCTACAAGAAATTAGATCCTGTTCGTGGCGATGTTGTAGAAGGATTGCGCGTTGTTCCTGCCGTTGACGTGAAAGTTACAGAGCCTGTATATTTTGCTAAAACCAATCAAGATTTAACCATCCATGTACAATTTAAGGCAAAGGAAAATGTGGTAGATGGTACGGTCGAAATTTTGGATGGCGAGAAAGCTGTGGCAACTTTTAAAAACATAAAGCTTGATGCATTGGGCATTACTAACAAAACATTTACCATTACCGCGCAAGCACTCGATTTTGTAAAAGCCAACCAGAGTAAATTACAAGTGGTTTTTAAGTCGGGCGGAATAAGTTATAACAAGACACAAGAAATTATTCAATATCCGCATTTGCCAACGCTACAATATTTTACGCCCGCAGAAAGTTGGCTTTTAAAGGGCGATATTAAAGTTACAGCAAAAAATATTGGCTATATAAAAGGAGCGGGCGACTTGATTCCAGGTTTTTTAAGGCAGGCTGGTTTAAAGGTTGATGTGTTAACTGAAAGCGATATTTTAAATCCGGCTAAGTTAAGTAGTTATGATGCGGTAGTTACCGGCATTCGTGTGGTAAATACAGAAAGGCGTTTTGGCAATTGGCAGAATGCATTGCATAATTATGTAAAGAATGGCGGAACGTTAGTTATGCAGTATAACACAACGCAAGATATGGCAACCCAAAATTTTGCAGTCTATCCCTTAAATATAGGGCGCGGGCGGGTTACCGAAGAGCATGCCAAGGTTACTTTTTTAGATCCCGATAATCGTTTGTTAAACTATCCTAATAAAATAACAACCGAAGATTTTGCAGGTTGGGTGCAAGAACGAGGCACTTACTTTCCCGATAAGTGGGACAGCCACTACACGCCTTTGTTTGAAATGCACGATACAGGAGAACCTGAGCAGAAAGGCAGTACGCTAGTTGCTAAGTATGGCAAGGGCACATTTATCTATACCCCGTTGGTGTTTTTTAGAGAATTGCCCGCGGGCAATATTGGCGCTGCCAGGTTGTTTTTTAACTTTTTATCTGCAGGGAAATAATGTCAAAAAAGCAAATTAGGTGGAACATTTGGTATTTCTTGCTCTTTTTGGCTTTGCTTATCCAAATTTTTTTATACTATTTGTTTACTAAATACTGGGCATGAGCGGTATCGATTGGATGGTGCTTCTGGTTACTTTGGTGGGCATTGTGCTTTACGGAATATATGCTGGTCGAGGCCAAAAAAGCAACGAATCTTATTTAAAAGCAGATAGCAATTTGCCTTGGTATGTGGTGCTTTTGGGCATTATGGCTACCCAAGCGAGCGCCATCACTTTTTTATCTGCACCGGGCCAGGCCTATACAGATGGAATGCGCTTTGTACAATATTATTTTGGTTTGCCATTGGCGATGATTGTCATTTCCATCACGTTTATTCCAATCTTCCAACGATTAAAAGTTTACACCGCCTACGAGTTTTTAGAGAATCGTTTCGATAGAAAAACCCGCGTACTTACTTCTTTATTGTTTTTGTTTTCTCGAGGACTATCTACCGGGATAAGCATTTATGCGCCAAGTATCATCTTATCTACCATGTTAAATTGGAACATTTACCTTACCAATGTGCTTACTGGCGGTATTTTACTAATCTACACGTATATTGGTGGCGCAAAGGCGGTTGCGCACACCCAGAAACTTCAGTTTTTGATCATTCTTGGGGTTATGGCTTTCGCCGGATATTTGTTGCTTAAAAACATGCCAAATGGAGCAAGTTTTAGCGATTCGCTTTACTTGGCAGGCAAATCTGGTAAACTAAATGTAATTACCACCAACTTCGATTGGAAAGATAAGTACAATATTTGGAGTGGTGTGATCGGTGGTTTCTTCTTAGCACTTTCTTATTTTGGCACGGATCAAAGTCAGGTTGGGCGTTACATTACTGCAAAAGATACTTCTACAGGCAGAAAAGGCCTGTTGTTAAATGGCTTGGTAAAAATACCGATGCAATTTTCTATCTTATTAATAGGTGCTTTGCTGTTTGCTTTTTACGCATTAAAACCGGCGCCGATTTATTTTAACGAGCGTTCTTATCAACATCTAAAAGAAACTCAACCCAAACAAGCAGCACGATTAGAGCAGCAGCATAAAAAGTTGCAAGAGCGGTTTAATCAGCAATCGAAAGAAATTTTAACGGAGCGAAAAACAAATCCATCGGCCCTGCCAACTGCTGTTGCAGCATTTAAAAATACCGAAAAGCAAATTGCCAATTTGCATGGTAAGGTAGAGGAGGCAATTAACAAATCTAATTATAACGCAGAGCGAACAGATACGAATTACATTTTCTTGTATTTTGTAAAAAACACCTTACCCGTTGGGATGATTGGGATGTTGTTTGCTGTAATATTCTTGGCAAGTTGGGGGTCCATATCGGCTGCGTTAAACTCGTTGGCCGCCTGCTCGGTGAAAGATGTACATTTAATTTTCTTTGAAGAGCCTCCTAGCGAAAAACAAGAATTGCGGTTGAGCAGACTGCATACCTTGGGATGGGGGATATTTTCTATCGGCGTAGCTATGTTTGCCACTCAAATGGGTTCGCTTATCGAAGCAGTTAATATTTTGGGCTCTCTTTTTTACGGGCCAATTTTAGGTATCTTTTTGGTTGCTTTCTATTATAAAAGAATACCAGGGCACGTGGTGTTTTTCGCGGCAATTTTAGCCGAGCTCTCGGTTATAGGAATATACAATTTCGACATCGTTTCCTTCTTGTGGCTCAACGTGGTAGGTGCGGCGGCGGTCATTGGGTTTTCTACAATCGGATTACTGTTTTACAAACCTAAAGTGTTATCTTAGCAAGCTAAACTAGCATAAAATTCAATCTATGAAAAAGGTATTTAAATCAATTGCGTTGCTTTTTACGGTAGCGGCACTTTCGTTTGCGGCATCGGCACAAGACACCGCTCCAAGACCCAGCCCAGCTGCCACCGCTAAAGGAATGGCTGCGGGTTCAGAAATTACAATCAACTATAGCAGTCCAGCGGTTAAGGGCCGTAAAATTTGGGGCGGCTTAGAATCGTTTGATAAGGTTTGGCGCGCAGGTGCAAATGAAGCAACTACTTTTCAAACGAGTAAGGACATTGTGGTAGAAGGCAAAAAACTTCCTGCCGGGACATATAGTTTCTTTTTAATTCCGAAAGAAAACGGCACTTGGACAGCTATTTTTAATAAGGAAGCGAAGCAATGGGGTGCTTATAAATATAAAGAAGGTGAAGATGCATTGCGCGTTGATGTTAAAACAAAAACATTGAAAGCGCCACAAGAGCGTTTGGTTTACAACGTAAATAAACAGGGCTTTACCATGAACTGGGATAAGGTTTCCGTTCCCATTATGATTAAATAGTTTTTTTGGGTATCTATCAAAGCCATCTTCTTAAAAAGAGAAGATGGCTTTTTTCGTGACTTAGACCCTGTTTAAGTTTGAATAAATAAAATTGCTATAGCCCAACTCGATGGGGGTCGGCCTAGCAGCTGTTTGGAGGAAAAAACGCCTAAAGCTGCTTGCAGAGAACTAACGGGTTACTTGCGAAGAGGATTCGTAGCCGTGCGCTGGGGAAAAAGTAAATGAAAGGCCTCGAATCATCGATACTAAACAGTTTGGCGAATTTTTACCCAAAGAGATGCCAGCCTTGACTTTTTGCTACTTTTTTGTCAAGAAAAAAGTAGGACTCCCGTCCGGACAGGACAGCTTTGGGTAAAGCACAGGCTGGTTTTGGCAAGATTGAAGTCCGCATAGAAAAATGAGATATGGTGCAATTATCTTCAAAATTAAGAACTCACAAAAAAAGTAAATGATAGTTTTTTTAAGTCTTTTTAGTCAGAAGGCTCAGATAAACAATAAAACTGTAAAATTTAGACAGGCTCTCAAAATTCAGAACTGGATTTTCTTTAGAAAAACGCTAATTTTAACGCCACATAGCACAATTTAAAACAAATGAAACATTACTGCACCGTTCTCACTCTTTTAACCTTTTTTTGGTTAAGCGCTAATGCTCAGAACACTTTCGATATAAATAAGCAAAGACCGACAGACTTGGTCAACGTATTTTTGGGCACATCTGGTGATCATGGGCAAATGTCGCCTGCTGCATCTTATCCATTTAGTATGATGAGTATTGGCCCTCAAACCTATCCGAAAACGCATACTGGTTACGAGTATTTGGCAAAAATTTTCGAAGGTTTTACTCATAATCGGTTTGAAGGTGTAGGCTGTACCGGGTCGGGCGGTAACATTCTAATTAAGCCCTTTTCGGGAGAAGATCCATCGAAAACTGAATTGATCAAAACGTCAGAAAATGCAAATCCAGGTTATTATCACGTTGGATTCAAAAATGGGATTGAAGCCAGTTTTACTGTTGTCGGACGAGCAGGAAAGGAACAGTACGTCTTCCCGAAAGGTAAAAAAGGACTTTATATAGATTTGGGTTATGCTTTTAATGGAGCATTTGTAGATGACCATCATCAGGTTAATGGCAGCGAAGTTACCGGTTGGTTTATTTCTAGAACTACCTGCGGAGCTGGAAAATATAAAATATTCTATCAAATGCAGTTCGGATCTGATGTGAAAATTAAAGATATTGGCAATAGAAAATTGATGGTAGAAATTCCAGACGAGGCAACCACCACCTCTTTAGACATTGCGTTTTCTTCCGTTAGCGAAACTGACGCCGGGAAAAGCCTTGTAAAATTGCCGTTTAACCAAGCCCAGGCAAAAAGTAGTGCCGATTGGAATAAAGAATTAGGCAAAGTAGAAGTTGCTGGCGATTTGGATAACGCTAAACTCTTTTATTCTTTATTATATCGTACCATGCAATCGCCATACCTTATATCGGAACCAAACGGCGATTATAGAAACAACAAAGGAGAAAAGGAAAACAGCAAAGTTGATCGATATAATGGCTGGGCTATTTGGGATAATTATCGTACTCAATTGCCATTGCTGTCCATTGTTCAGCAAGACAAATATCAGGGAATGATCAATTCTATTGCCGATTTGTACAACGCTGGCAAGAAAGATTATGCTACACAGACAGAGCCTTCAAACACGGTTAGAACGGAGCATGCGGTTGTGGTTTTGCTCGATGCCTACAGAAAAGGTTATGCTGTCGAGTTTAAAAGTATAGCAGATTCTTTGGTAAAAGAAATAGATGGGTTAGATTTTAAATCGCCAGATAAAGCGTTAGAATCTAGCTACGACAATTGGGCATTATCTCAAATTTTCGGCATTCTCAAAAACAAAGAAAAGGCAACGCACTATTTACAGAAAGCATTAAATTACAAAAGCTATTGGAATAAGGATTTTAAAGATGTTACCAGAAACGATGTAGATAGAGTAGGAGCTCGGGGTCTATATCAGGGTACCATTTGGCAGTACAGGTGGTTTGTTCCATTCGATGTAAAGGGTTTGATTGCCTTGGAAGGTGGAGAAGAAGTTTATTTAGAGCATTTGGATACATTCTTTGCAAAAGATTTGTACAATCACGCAAACGAGCCAGATCTGCAAGTGCCTTTGATGTATAACGCAACAAACGAAAGCTACAAATCTCAATATTGGATGCACCAGCTCGCCGCAGATACGGTAATACAAAATTATTTTAATGACAATAGTCGGGGTATAGGCTCCTATATCGGCAAGATTTACAAAAACCAGCCAGCTGCCTATCTTCGTACCATGGATGATGATGCCGGCGCAATGAGCGCTTGGTATGTTTTCGCTGCATCTGGCTTTTCGCCAGCCTGTGTTGGTTGGCCGGTGTATTATTTAAATGTCCCACTTTTTCCTTCCGTAACTTATCGGGTTGCCGATGGAAAAAAGTTTCAGATTAAGGTGAAGAACTTTTCGTTAAAAAATAGATACATCAAAAGCATACAGCTCAACGGCAGTAATTATAATAAAAACTACATTAGTCAAGATATTATAAATGCTGGTGGTCTATTAACAATAACTGCTTCATCCGTGCCGCAAAAGTCTTCAACTTCAGAAATTTGGGTTTCCGAAGCCTCGAAATAGATAGTTTATACCGGCACAAATTTTCAAAACCGCCAAAAAATCTTTAAAAGCTAATAATTTAGTTAATTTTCAAGTAAAAACCTATTCTTGCTTATTTTCTTAATTGGACGTATTCGAATGGTGTTTTATCTCCGAGGCTCGGAAGTTGGCGGTAAAAAACGTTGTCGCCTTACGACTGTGTTTTTAAACCCGAGGGTGGGGGTAATAATGCGTTGATAACGAATATGTTTTTGGTTTATTGTGGAAAAAAAATTAGTTTTGGAAAACAATTTGTATGTTTACATATACGCAGAATTTCCTGTAGTTTATAAGTAAAATTTGCTAATGATTAGCTTGCGCTCTTACGTTTTAAATTCTGCGGTTCTTTTCATTGAAAAACGGCAGTGCACATCTAATTTTCTACGTGCCGTTTTGGCCAAAAACGGTCAGCGCTTTTCCAATCTTGTCCAATCAGAAATTTTAAAACTGAAGTAAAATATGAAAAAATGTCTACTCCTCGGCATCTGCATTATTTTTAGCATTACTGTAGCATCGGCGCAGCAAAAAATAAAGGATGGAACGGTTACGGGGGCAGCTTTGCCTAATAAAGATGCACTGTTAGAACTCGAAACAAATAACAAGGGGTTTTTGCAGGCAAGAGTTGCTTTGGTGCAGACAACTAACCCGGCTCCTCTTTCCGTCCACGTTGCAGGTATGATGATTTACAATACCGCTACTACAAAGGATGTGCTGCCCGGGGTTTACTATAATGATGGTACCAAATGGGTTTCTGCAAAAGGAACAAATGGAACGTTAATTGTAGAAAATCAGCCTGGAAAATCCGGCACGCCAGGGTTACCCGGCACCCCAAGTGGCCCTGCCTCTGGCACAAACGTAGTCATAAACGATTCTGGAACTTATATTTTTAGTCCTAATACGAACACTTACACGCTTATTGTGGGTGCTAAAGGTGAAACTGGTGCAGCAGGTGCTATTGGGCATGTCGGCGCTACTGGGAATGGGATATCCACCAGCGTTGTGAATGCTGATGGAACTCTAACGTTTACCTATACCGATAAATCTACTTCTACAACTATCGGTAGTTTAAAAGGCCCTAAAGGAAATGCAGGACTTGTTGGCCCACAAGGTGCGGTCGGCTTAACGGGTCCTGTTGGTGCAAAGGGCGATAAAGGAGATAAAGGAAATGCCGGGTCGGTTGGTCCTCAGGGTGTAATCGGTTTAACCGGGTCTGTTGGCCCACAAGGTGCAATCGGTTTGCCAGGTGCAGTTGGTCCAAAGGGCGATAAAGGCGATAAAGGAAATGCCGGATCGGTTGGTCCACAGGGTGCAATCGGTTTAACCGGTTCTGTTGGTGCTGCTGGAGCAAAGGGCGATAAAGGAAATACCGGATCTATTGGTCCACAGGGTGCGATCGGTTTGACGGGCCCTGGGGGTGCTGCTGGAGCAAAGGGCGATAAAGGAAATGCCGGATCGGTTGGTCCACAGGGTGCAATCGGTTTGACAGGCCCTGTTGGTGCTGCTGGAGCAAAGGGCGATAAAGGAAATACCGGATCTGTTGGTCCACAGGGTGCGATCGGTTTGACGGGCCCTGTCGGTGCTGCTGGAGCAAAGGGCGATAAAGGAAATGCCGGATCTGTTGGCCCACAGGGTGCAATCGGTTTGACGGGCCCTGTTGGTGCTGTTGGAGCAAAGGGCGATAAAGGAGATAAAGGAAATGCCGGATCGGTTGGTCCACAGGGTGCGGTCGGTTTGACGGGTCCTATTGGTGCAAAGGGCGATAAAGGAGATAAAGGAAATGCCGGATCGGTCGGTCCTCAGGGTGCAATCGGTCTGACGGGCGCTGTTGGCGCAAAGGGCGATAAAGGAGATACTGGGGCGGCTGGTCAGAAAGGCCCGATTGGTTTAAATGGGTTACCAGGGCCTACGGGTCCACAAGGCAATACTGGTGCAGCTGGTCCTCAAGGAGCACAGGGAATTAAAGGAGATAAGGGAGCGAAAGGAGACGACGGTCCTTTTGGTCCGCAGGGGCCAGTTGGTGCGACGGGTGCGCCGGGTCCGAAAGGAGACCTTGGTCCTGCGGGAGCTATAGGGTTGCAAGGGGTGCAAGGACCAACAGGCCCTCAAGGTCCAAAAGGAGATGCAGCTGTAATTACTTCAGATAACGGCTTAACAAAAAACGGAGATAATGTTCAGCTAGGTGGCGCCTTAATCAAAAACACAGCAATTGAAACCACCGCCGCGAGTACACTTTCACTTACGGGTTTGCAAACTGGTACCATCAAAGACCAACTGCTTATTGCTAATGCTTCTGGTGTGATAAAGATGTTGCCTGCTATGGCATTCCTGCCTCTTTTTACAGCCGATAATGGCCTTACGGAGAACGCACCTGGTAATTCTCAATTAGGGGGAAACCTGATTAAACCCACTGTTATTGGCACAACAGCCGCCAATACCTTAACCTTAACCGGCCTTCAGGATGGAGATATAGCCGATAACCTAGTTGTGGCCGATGCAGCTGGTTTGCTTAAAACTATCCCTGCAACTGATTTTTTACCTTTATTTAAGGCAGACAACGGGCTTACAGAAAGTATGCCAGGCACAACCCAATTAGGGGGAACGCTAATAAAACCAACTACTATTGCAACAAGCCCGGATAATACTTTTGCAATAACAGGATTACAGCCTGGGGCAATATTAGACAAGCAGGTAGTTGTAGACGCGGCGGGAATTCTGAAAACTACCAATCAAGTTTTTATCGCTACTGGAGCGCAGACTACTGGCGCGAGTGTAGACGGACTTGTGGTAATTGCGCCATCTTTGCCCAAATATTCGACAGCTGCAAAAGTTACAGCAGACAATTCTTTACCAGCTGGAGCACTCTATATCTTGAACGGTGCAATCATGGTTAAATAGACGAATCTATGAGAACTTTAAGACATATATTCCTATTGCTGTTTTGCGTTCTGGTCGCGAGAAAATCTATGGCACAAACTGGTATTGGGAGCAGCACCGTAGATAACAGTCTCGTAACAATAACAACAGGCACAGTAGAACAGCGTTTTTCAGAAAACACCTATTTTGGTCCAAATGCCAACTGGAACATCGATGGCACGTTAGAGATTTACAGCAAAAATGTTTGGATTGCCCCTGGTGCAACATTTAATGGGAATGGCAAAATTGTTATTTTTAATCCAGGTGACAATCCTTTTTATAATGCGATGGCATCGGGTTCTACGGTAATAGATGGCAATAATGGTGGGTTTATAAACTTACTCATCGAAAATCGAAATGATAAGAACTTAGATTTAAACGATATTTCGGATCCCGGTTATGCTACAGCCAACCCTTCTGGTGTAGCGTCCGCAACCTTAAATATTGCGAATACCTTAAACTTAGCTGTTGATGGTGCAAACATCATTCTTAACGGACATAACTTGGCATTTAATTCAACAGGGAAGGTTACGGGCTATTCGAGAGCTAGAATGGTGGTAACTGGGAATAGCATATCAGGACATGTGGTAAAAGATTATGCAGGGTCAGACGGTTTTGTGTTTCCTGTTGGCATCGCTCTGCAAGACTATACGCCTGCAACAATAACACCTAACACAGCCGGGAAAATATACGTTAGCGTGCAAGATTATAACGCATCAAACACAGCTTTAAAAAACAAAGCATTAGGGATGGATAGAATGTGGAATATTTATGGATCTGTGACTACAAAAATAAATATGCTGCTTCAACACAATGCTGTAACCAATGGTGCGCTCTTTAACGACCAAAACGCGGGCATTGGACAATATTTAGGCAATTCAAACTACAGTTTGGAGAAAGGGAGCAATCCTACGGTCGGTCTACATGGTCGAAATGACATTTTATTACCAACAAACATGACCGCCAACAGTGCCTATTTTACTAAGCTTTCTGTATCAGGAACTAATTTGTTTGTTCCAAATCTTTTTACCCCAAATGGCGATGGAAATAACGACGCCTTCGAAATTCGAGGACTTAGCTTATTTTATGGCAACAATCTCGTTATCGTAAATAGGTGGGGTAACGAGGTGTATAAATCTAACAGCTACCACAACGACTGGACAGGAGAAGGATTAAACGAGGGTACCTATTTTTACAAACTTAACGTAAAAGAAGCCGCGGATAGCAAGTGGACAACTTTTACAGGTTATATTACCTTGGTTCGGAAATTTAAAAACTAATAAGAAACTCGTTAAAGAGTCGAATCTTTCAAAGAAAGAATGAATATGATTATTATTTGGTGCATGCCGGTAGGCAGGTACAAAGTTTAAGATACATGAAACAACTTTTACCCTTACTATTGTTTTTTAGTTTGCTGACGAAAATTTCCGTTGCACAGCAAGATGCGCAATTTAGCCAGTACATGTTCAACGGAATTTACATTAACCCCGCTTATGCAGGTTATAAGGAGCAATTGAACCTTCATGCCTTCTATCGAAATCAATGGACTGGAATTAAAGGTTCTCCAACCACGCTCTCGGTGGCGATAGATGCCATCGCAAATGAAGGAAACGTGGGTTTGGCGCTTCAAGTGTCTAGTGACCGAATTGGTGCGCAAAAAAACCAATCGATTTATGCCAACTATGCCTATAGAATTCCCATGAATGCGGATGGAAGCGCAAGACTTGCTTTTGGACTGGGTGTTGGAGCAGTGCAATTGGGGATAGATGGCGCATTGCTGAATCCAAATGACCCAGAACCAACCCAACCCACTGGCTTTCAAAGCAACATTGTGCCAGATGCGCGTGCAGGCATTTATTATTCAGACAATCGCTTTTATGCTGGTTTTAGCGCAGACAACATTGTTTCTCAATATGTTGATATAGATCGGTATGCATTTATTCCTCAGCCAAAAATTCATTATTATTTAACCGCTGGTATGTTGTTGCCCCTATCAACAGATGTACTGTTAAAGCCTTCATTTTTATTAAAGGACAATAGGGGCGGTCCAACCGATTTAGATTTGAATGCATTCTTTATTCTAGGAGAAAAGCTTTGGCTTGGAGGGTCGTACAGAACAGGAGTAAAGCTGTACAATAAGGATTATTTGCAAAAAGATCTCAGCAAATTAAACTCTGCGGTGGCAGCAATACAGGTATTTCCTACTACCGCGCTCAGAATTGGTTATGCGTACGATTTTTCACTTGGTTCTTTGCAAGGATACAGTGGGGGCACACACGAAATTTCAGTAACTTATATGTTTAAAAGAAAGGATGTTAAAGTTGTTTCGCCACGATATTTTTAAAGCTAGAAATAAACAGTTAACATTTATAAGTTCAACGTGGGCTGAATTAAAAACAATAACAACAGACGCAAGACTATAGACGAAAATACGACCAACGAAAGACTACAAACGACCAACCATTATAAACATGGAAAAAAAAATATACCAAAAAGTAATTCGGTGCCTTGCATTATTCTCCGCAATTGTATTGTTGGCAGGTTTCGGAACCGCGAAAGCACAGTATGTAATTAAAGAGGCAGATGCACAGTTTGGATTAAATAGTTATCAAAAAGCGGCAAGTCTATATGAGCAAGCGTATCGCAAAAAGCCGACTTTACATGCTGCAGAGCGTGCCGCAGAAAGTTACGCCGCGCAGCGTGATTTTCGTTTGGCAGAGAGTTGGTATGCAATTGCATCGACAATGCCAGAAGGTGATGCCAATAACACCTTGCAATATGCCAAGGCGTTGCAGAATAACAGCAAGTATGCCGAGGCGAAAGAACAATATAAAAAATATGCACAACTAAAAAATAGTGTCGGCAGTGCAGAAGAAAAGCTCTTTACATCTAGTTGTGATTCTGCCATGATCTGGATGCGAAGCCCGATTAGCGTGACCATAGTCAACGAAAAAACATTAAATTCTCCCCAATCTGATTGGGCCGCCGTAAAAGAGTTAGGAATTACGGTGTTTGCTTCAGATAGGACAATTGTTGGGGCAGACCAACAACAGAAAGCTAGACCGTTTTTTAAATTTGATAGAGCTCGTAAACCAAACAAAAATATAAATTTGAGTACTGGGAATTCTTACCTTAGACTGTATGAGCAGGACGGAGAATCAGATAGCATCTTGTTTTTTCCAATGCACGAGGCAACCGAATATCACATCGGCCCGGCTAGTTTTACAAACGATGGCTTGACTATGTATTTTGCACGTTCGCAAACGCTTAAAGAAACGACCCAACGTAAAATAAAGAAAAGGCAAAGTAAATTTGATACGCTGGCTGTCGGGATTTACACAAGTAGTAAAGATAATTCCGGAAAATGGTCTGCGCCAATACCGTTTAAATATAATAGCAATGATGGTTATTCTGTGGGCGATCCATTTATTAGAAGCAATGGTAATCAGCTCTATTTCAGCTCTAACATCCCTGGAGGATTGGGCGGAATGGACTTGTACCTTTGTACGAAAACTGATGCAGGCGAGTGGAGCGAGCCCATTAATTTACGGGAAGTTAATAGTGATGGGAATGACCGAAGTCCCAACATTGGAACTGACGGAGCTCTATATTTTAGCAGCGATGGGAGAATAGGTATGGGCGGTTTGGACATCTATAAAAGTGTTCAGTCTGGTGGGAAATTCGGCATTCCGGTAAACATGCATTATCCTGTAAACTCTCCGCAAGACGATTTTGCTTTCAATATGACCACGGAATCCGATGGATTTCTATCCTCTAATCGTATAGATGGTCTAGGAAGCGACGATATTTATCGTTTTTCGATAAAAAAAGCAATTGCACTAAGCTTAATCGGTAAAGTTTTAAATAAAAAAACAAATGAGCCTTTATCGAATGTAAGTATAACTTTAAGCCAAACTACCGGACAGGTTTTAAAAGCAGAGACTGATGACCGTGGTGATTTTAAACTGAAGCTGGCCGATTCGTCAGAATATAGGTTGTTGGCAGAAAAAACTGGCTATAAAAGTGGCGGCATCAATTTAAGTACAAAGGGGTTAGATTCATCTACCGTGCTTACACAAAACCTGTATCTAGATCAGATTGCCATAAACGAGCCTGTAAAATTGGATAACATTTATTACGATTTTGATAAAGCTACTATTAGGCCAGATGCCGTGAAGGAACTGGATAAGCTGGTAAAAATTATGCAAGATAGCCCAACCATTTTCGTAGAACTTGGGTCTCACACAGATAGCAGAGGAAGTGATGCTTATAATCTAAAGCTTTCTCAACGTAGGGCAGATGCGGCTGTTCAGTATATCATTAGCCGAGGAATCAATAAAAACAGAATCGAGGCAAAAGGTTACGGAGAAACCAAACCTGTTAATGGTTGCGTAAATGGCGTTAAATGTAGCGCAGCAGACTATCAGTTGAATCGCAGGACAGAATTTAAGATAACCAAGCAGTAGGCAAGACAGGCTAGACCAAGTTCAGAATAAAAAAAGAACTGTATCAGATTATATAGTTTCTTTTATTCTGTAGGACGATGCTGGTGGATTCAACAACCGATTTTTAGAAATTGAAATTTTATTTTTTGAAATGTTGTTTTCTACAAGGGATAGCGCGCCAACGACTGGAGCGGCATCTTTTTTGGCTTTTTCACCAAAAAAATACAGCGGAAGGCGTGTATAGGCGCCCAAATTATTATTGTTTTAAAAGCATTTTTTTTATAAATTTTGGGATTTTAAGCCTACACAACCCAGAGATTTAATATTGCTTTATGCAATTACCTGTTAACTAAAATAACACTATTTCTTAAGAACCTCATACTTTCCAACATTTGCAGGATCAACCTCAGCAAGCCTATTATAAGCTTTAACCCTTTGCTGAAGATTTAATTTAGATAGTACATTTGCAATTTCATCGGCTTTGCCTGCAAAATAAACGTTGGGAAAAATGGAGCCTGTTTTTTGTTTGTCTAATTTTTCTAAGTCAGGTAAAGCATCATTTATTGCGTTCAATCCTTGTGTTCCTTCGGCAAGCGCATCTAGTCCTTTTAAATGGTAGGTGTAAATAAACTTTCTCAAGTCTAAAAATATTGGATTAAGTACATTTTCGTTAAACCAAAATCTATTCCTCAATCCGTCTGATGCTTTCCAGCCAGCAGTGCCAGAAACTTGTGCTAGATTTACAATTTTTTGAGCCTTTTTAAAAGATGAAGTGCCTCCTAATTCAACGAAGCTGTCTTTGTCTAAACCAATAATGGTATAGGCATAATAGGTTAATAATGCGCTTAAATTAGAGGTGTAGGTCTGTTCAGAAAAATCGATGGCAGACCCATCGTTGTAGCTAAAATCGAAGTTTTTGTCGTTGATGTTTAACAGCGTGGTATTATATGAGGTATTAAAAACAGGTCTGCTACTTTGAATTTGTGCTTCAGCGGTATATCCAGACCCACCATCCCAAGAGTTTATAGTAATTACAAAGCTGCAATTTATTCGTTCTTGAGGCAAATAAACTTCATTGTCAAACTTATTGTTGTTCAAGAAATTACGTATGGCACCTTTCAACTCCTCAATTCCTGCCTTATTTAAGTTAGATACTCTTGGCGCCAAAATCTGCACGCTTGCATTTAGTTCTTGCGCTGAAGCATCAAAAAAAATCAACATCAATAAAAAAGCAAATAAGCTTGTAGTTTTCATAGCGCAGCTAAAATGGTTTTGCAGATGTCTTTTGCAACTTCTTTTTTAGTTTTTAGTTCAAACACGAATTTATGCAGATTTTTATCGAAAATGATAACCTTATTTGTATCTGTTTTAAAGCCTGCGCCCGGTTCATTTAGCGAGTTCAACACCACAAAATCTAGATTTTTTTTCGCTATTTTCTGCTTTGCATAATTCTCCTCGTCATGGGTTTCTAGGGCAAAGCCAACCAGAATTTGACCCTTTGTTTTCTGTTGCCCAAGTGTTTCCAAAATATCAACTGTTTTCTCGAGTTCTAGATTCAAATCGGCAGCTGCTTTCTTAATCTTCTGAATGGCAACCGTTTTTGGTCTATAGTCGGCTACGGCCGCACTCATAATCGTAATGTAGCTTTTTGAGAAATTAGCTACACAGACCTCCAGCATTTCCCGGGCCGTTGTAACATCAATTCTAAGAATAGGTAAATCGGTTTGCATTGCTGTAGGTCCAGTAACTAAGGTAACTTCAGCTCCTAAATGATATAATTCTTCGGCAAGGGCAAATCCCATTTTGCCAGAAGAATGATTGCCAATAAAACGAACGGGATCAATGGCTTCGAAGGTAGGGCCAGCGGAAACCAATATTTTTTTGCCTTTTAAGGGTAAATTGATAGAAAATATAGAAGCTAAAAAGGAAACAATTTGTTCTGGTTCTGCCATGCGGCCTTCACCAACTAGGCCGCTTGCCAATTCTCCGAAACCTGGAGAAATAATTTTATTTCCGTAGCCCGTTAAAGCACTTATATTTTTTTGAGTAGCACCATGTTTCCACATGTCGAGATCCATAGCTGGCGCTACGTAAACATCGCATTTTGCAGAAAGATAAACAGCGGCCAAAAGGCTATTGCATACTCCATTGGCTAGTTCGGCCAATGTATTTGCGGTAGCCGGAGCAATTAAAATGGCATCGGCCCAAAGCCCAAGTGCTACGTGGTTATTCCATACACCAGTTTTTGTATCGAAATACTCGCTTAATACGGGGTTTTTAGAAAGTGTGGCTAAGGTTAGCGGGGTTATAAAATGGGCCCCATTTTTGGTAAGAATTACCTTAACGTTTGCACCTGCTTTAACCAACAACCTTATTAAAATGGCTGCCTTATAAGCGGCTATGCTTCCGCAAACGCCAAGGATAATGTTTTTATTTTTAAGCATATCAAAGCTTGCTATTTTGCCATAGCACAAAGCAGCCAAGAAATTACGCTAAGCGCATTGCGCTACAAAAACCTATTTCTGCTCTTTAGCAGGATTTCTATAATAAATTTTTTCGTTCAAAAACTCATCGATAGCTACCAGTACTGGTTTAGGCATACGTTCGTAATGTTTGCTAATTTCTATCTGTTCTCTATTTTCGAAAATTTCTTCTAAATTATCGTTGCTCGAAGCAAATTCTGCAAGTTTTCCGTGCAACTCTTCCTTTACATTGTTAGAAATTTGGTTTGCTCTTTTAGCAATTATTACCAAACTTTCGTATATATTATCAGTAGTTTTATCTAGTTCTCTTACATTTCTGGTAACCGTAGTATTCGGTACAACAGGTTTGTTTGTAGTAGTCATGTCTTTAGTTATTTTTGATGTCTGTAAGTGTAGTGTCTTTTAATCTGCCAGTTCTAATAAGCATTTTCTTATACTTGGCTTGTTGTGTGGCATAGTCGGCCATTTCGGCTTCTACCGTGGATATACCGTTCTTAATGTTTTGTTTAAGTCCGTTTGCATCTTTTGTAAATTTGCTTTCTGGATGATTTTCCATAAAATCATCATAAAACCCAAGCGCTTCGGTATACCTTTCATTTTGTCTAAATACAACGCTGTTTTTGGCATAAAGATATTGGGCCTCAATAATCAAATAATCCATCTCTTCAGAATATTTGATGTCGGGAAAGTCGCGTTGGGCATTTTTAAAGGCAATAACGGCAGCTCGATAATTATCAGGGTTTGAAGGGCCAGTGGTTAGATAAAGCTTTGCATTTTCAAAAGCCTTCTTCTCTAGTTTTCCTCTTAAATCGGCAATATATTTTCCTGCAGTTGCCGCACGCTCGCTTGTGGGATAGAGATTTATAAATAACTGCAGTGCATCGATGGCTTTATAGGTGTTGGCCTGATCTAGCGAAAAGATTGGCGATTCCAAATAATAGCAATAGGCGCCCATAAATCTAGCCTCTTCTGCATTTCTACTAGATGGGTATGTTTCTGCAAAGCTCTTAAACTGGTATCTGGCGGTAGTATAATCCTTCAACCTATATAAGGTATAGGCGTAATAATAATTAAGATCTTCAGCTTCTGCACGTCCTCTATATTTTTGAGACAAGTCTTCAAAAAGAATTAAAGCTTTGCTATAATCTCCCTTATTGTACAAACGCAAGGCCTCCTGGTATTTTTTCGCCACATCGTTACTTGCCTTTAGTTTCTCAAAACGGCTTTTGCAACCCGCTAGCCCCAAAGAAGCAATAAAGATTAATAAGATTAGGTGTTTAGCTTTAAACATCCTGCAAAGATAAAATAATATTACCATAACATCAATAAAAACAATTGGGCACTAAGCTAGATATTGCAAACCATTGCACCTAAAGCATTAACAACTTTTAACAAACAGATAAACTTTTTGTAAGTCGTTGGCTCTATCCCTTAGTTAAAGCATGCAATCAGTGCTAGATTTTCAACTTCTGTAAATTTTTAAGTCGTCTGTTGCGAGGCTTTTACCGATGCAATCGCTTACTGAAAATGCGTCTATATGGCTTTGCGCCTCACAGTAATAAATTTCCGTAAGTTCTTGATAATAAATCCCATGTTTGGTTACCTCCCCTCTCTTGAAATTTTTTTTCCAATTTTTAAATCTCATAATGGCGACTTTTTTTAGATGGGTATGCCACCATACAAGCCGAGCCTAGATAAGTTGCGTCACGCCTACCTTCCATTTTTCTTAAAAACTAGATTGCAGGTGGGGTAAAATACCTGTTGAAAACTTTTTTGTGGTAAAAAGTGGTAAAAAGTGGTAAAACTGTTTACTTTTACACTACAAATTAAGCATAAATCCCAAATGACACAGCTTATAGGAGAGTTCGATTGTAAACTTGATGCCAAAGGCCGCCTAATGGTTCCTTCGGTACTTAAGAAACAATTGCCTATGGCAGAGCAAGATGGATTGGTGGTTAATAGGGGTTTTGAAAAGAATCTTATCATTTACCCAAAAAATATTTGGGATGGCATTGTGGTTGAACTCGGAAAGCTGAATGCTTACGAAGCGAAGAATAGGGAGTTCATTAGGTCTTTTACCCGAGGTGCAACTATTCTTTCTTTAGATGCCACAGGCAGGGTATTGTTGCCGAAATCTTTAGCAGATTATGCGGGTTTGGGTGGCGAAGTAGTGTTGGCTTGCCAGTTAGATAGGATTGAAGTGTGGGATAAAACTGCTTACGAGGGTATATTTGATAATGTGCCCGAAAATTTTGCGAATCTAGCAGAAGAGGTTATGGGTAAAAAGGGAAGGGGAGAAGATGCATAAAAACTACCATGTTCCAGTAATGCTTAAGGAATGTATAGATGGCTTAAATATTAAAGCCGATGGGGTGTATGTAGATGTTACTTTCGGCGGTGGCGGCCATTCTAAGGAAATTTTAAATAAACTTGGTCCAAATGGAACACTTGTGGCTTTTGACCAAGATCTTGATGCGCAACAAAATTTGTTAGAAGATGCGCGCTTTGTGTTTATCGACCAGAATTTTAGATTTTTAAAAAACAACCTTAGGCTAAAAGGGTTTAAACACGTCGATGGGATTTTGGCAGATTTAGGTGTTTCCTCTCACCAGTTCGACGTGCCCGAGCGCGGTTTCTCTACCCGTTTTAACGCCGACTTAGATATGCGAATGGACGCAAACGCTCCTCTTACCGCAGGGAAAGTGCTAAATTCTTATCCGGAAGAAAAATTACATAAAATTTTTGGTCTTTATGGTGAAGTTAAGAATGCCAAATCTTTGGCTTGCGCTATTGCTACTTCTAGGTTAGAACAGCAAATTAAAACGATAGACCAATTTAAGGAAGTTATAAAATCATACATCCCGAAAGGTAAAGAACATAAATATTTAGCGCAGGTTTTTCAAGGCTTGCGTATAGAGGTAAATGCAGAAATAGCTGCATTAGAAGATTTTTTGGTGCAGGCAGCAGAAGTGTTAAAGCCAGGCGGTAGGTTAGTGGTTATGTCTTATCATAGTTTAGAAGATAGACCTGTTAAAAATTATATAGCTAAAGGCAAGTTTAGTGGGGAAGTAGAAAAAGACTTTTTTGGCAATCAGCAGAAGCCATTAGCCGCCATTAATCGTAAGGCGATTACTGCAAATGAGGAGGAGATTGCTCGAAATAATAGAGCGCGAAGCGCAAAATTAAGAGTGGCAGAGAAGATATGAATAGGTTTAGAGCTGATATAGAAGAAGAGGAGATAGGGCCAGAACCTGTGCTTAAGCCTGCGCCTAAAAAAAGAAAGACCGCAGAGGAAAAAATGGACAGCAGCTCTGCTATTAGTAAACTTTTTAATGATGGCCTGGTAAGTAAAGAAGCGGCGACAAGGGCGCTTCCGTTTTTGTGTTACTTGGCCTTTTTAGGAATGATTTACATTGGCAATAGCCATTTTGCAATGAACAATTTACGGCGAATTAATAAGTTAAATGCCGAAGTAAAGGAGTTGCGTTGGGAGTACAAGTCTTTAAAAGCAGATTTAATGTTTAAAAGCAAAATGACTGAAGTAGCCAAAAAGGTAGATACTTTGGGAATAAAGGAATTAATAGAACCACCAAAAAAAATAATTGTTAAGAACAATGAATATTAGGGCAGTCATTCTTCTTCGTGTTTACCTGGCTTTTGGCTTAATTGTGCTGTTTGCTGCCGCAGTTTTTCTGCGTTTGGGGCAAGTGCAGTACGTTCAAGGTAAAAAATGGAAGGCAATGGCAGACAGTTTGTCTACCCAATACCGTACGGTAGATGCTGTTCGTGGCAATATTTACAGCAACGATGGTAGTCTACTCGCCACTTCTGTGCCTGAGTATGAGCTGCACATGGACACGAAGGCAGGAGGCATAGCAGACAAAGATTTGTTTTATGAAAAAGTAGATTCTTTGGGTATGAAGCTTGCCGAGTTTTTTAAAGATAAAACGGCAAAGGAATATTCTCGTTACTTGCGCAAAGCTAGGCAAACCAATAAACGCTATTTACTAATACAGCGTAGAGTAGGTTATTCTGATTTAAAGACGGTGAGAACCTTTCCTCTTTTTAATGTTGGGAAGTATACCGGAGGTTTAATTGCGGTAGAGCAGAATAAGAGAATTTTGCCTTTTAAACGACTTGCAGCTCGTACCATTGGCTATAAAAATGAAAATGTAAAAAACGGCGTAGGCTTAGAAGGGGCTTATAATCAGTACATCAACGGAGAAAGTGGTAAAAGGTTGATGCAGAGAATAGCTGGAGGTGTTTATATTCCGGTTAATGATGAAGCAGAAATTGCGCCGAAAGATGGCGCAGATATTATTTCTACCATCGATGTAAACATGCAAGATTTGGCTCAAAGTGCGCTAGAGAAGCAACTGATTAAATCTCAGGCCGATCACGGTACTGTAATTGTAATGGAAGTTGCCACGGGCGAAATACGCGCAATCTCAAATTTTTCTAAAGTGAGTGAAGGGGTGTATGCAGAGCAATTTAATTATGCAATTGCAGGCAATCAAGATCCTGGCTCTACGTTTAAATTGGCTTCTTACATGTCGCTGCTGGATGACAAGTTGGTAGATACCAACACGCTAATAGGAACTGGTTATTATCAAATACCTGGGCACATGATAAAAGATTCGCACCCCAAAGTAGAAATTGTTACGGTTAAAAAAGCGTTCGAAGAGTCTTCTAACGCTGCTGTCGCCAAAATGATCAATACAAAATATGGCGATAATCCAAAAAAATTTACAGATCACCTTTATAAATGGGAATTAAATAAAAAGTTAGGTCTGCAAATACCTGGCGAGGCAAGGCCAGTTGTAAAAAATCCAAGCTTTAAAAGTTGGAATAAAAACATGACGTTGCCGCAGATGGCTTATGGGTATGAGATGCAGTTAACTCCGTTAAAAATTCTTACGCTTTACAATGGCGTTGCCAATAATGGAAAAATGATTGCGCCACTTTTCGTTAAGGAAATTAGGCGATTGGGCAATCCAATAGAGCAGTTTCATGCGAGGGTGATAGACGAAAAAATGTGTTCTGATGAAACGCTAGGGAAAATGAAAAAGCTTTTGGAAGGTGTCGTTTTAGAAGGAAGTGGAAGATCCGTGGTATATAACCCACTTTATAAAATTGCCGGAAAAACCGGAACTGCACAAGTTGCGGATGGAAATAGGGGTTACAAAGTAAATAAGCAATATCAAGCATCTTTTGTAGGCTATTTCCCTGCTGATAAGCCTAAGTATTCGATGATTGTGGTAATCAACGACCCAAAGGGAGCCTATTATGGCGCCCTAGTTTCTGGTCCAGTCTTTCGCGAGGTTGCAGATAGAATTTATGCGAGCGACATGAGCATGTATGATGATGTTCCTGTGAGATTGGTAGGCAATACTATAAATCCACCAACAAAAGCCGGACAGAGTAAAGCAACCCAAGAGGTGTACCACGCATTCGGATTTAAACCATTATTCGCTTCCAAGTCTGAGTATTATAATATAGTTGATACAAGTGCCGGTACTGTTTTTCAAGAAAACAATGAAAGAAAAGGTTTTATGCCGAATGTGGAGGGTATGGGATTGAAAGATGCATTATACCTGCTGGGAAATGCTGGGTTAAAGACAAAAGTAGCTGGTTTTGGAAAAGTAGTTAGCCAATCTATTGCGGCGGGAACCAAGGTAAGAAACGGTCTGGGCGTTCAAATCTTATTAGAATAGACAGGAAACATTTAGAACAATTTAAGAATACCCAATCACTCATTAAAAATATATTAAATGCAGTTGCAAGAATTACTTTATGGCGTTAAGATAGTACAATTGGTAGGGTCTACCGATATAACAATCAATGCTTTAAACTTCGATTCTCGCCATGTTGGCAAAAATGATGTGTTCGTGGCGATTAAGGGGACGCTAAGCGATGGACACGATTTCATAGATCAAGTAATCGAAAAAGGAGCATCAGCTATTGTTTGCGAGGAATTACCCGAGCTGATGCAGAACATTACCTATGTTAAAGTAGAGGATGCGTCTTTTGTGCTGGGCGTTTTAGCCGCAAATTTCTATGAAAATCCTTCGGCGAATTTAAAGTTGGTAGGCATTACGGGCACCAATGGAAAAACCACCATCGCTACCCTATTGTTTAAGTTGTTTAAAGATTTAGGTTTTAAAACAGGTTTAATATCAACGATAGAAAACTTTGTTAACGATGTAAAAGTTGATGCGACGCATACCACGCCAAATCCACTAGCGCTAAATGCCTTGCTAAACGACATGGTTAATGCCGGCTGCGAATTTTGCTTTATGGAAGTGAGTTCACACGCAATTGTACAAAATCGTACTGCAGGCCTAAGTTTTTCTGGCGGCGTTTTTTCCAACATTTCGCATGATCATTTAGATTTTCATAAAACGTTTGCAGCCTACATTACAGCTAAGAAAGCTTTCTTTGATGCTTTGCCCCGAAGTGCTTTTGCATTGACCAATCTCGATGATAAAAATGGGATGGTAATGCTGCAGAATACCAATGCTCATAAAAAAACCTACGCCCTAAAACAACTCGCAGATTTTAAGGGCAGAATAATAGAGAACCAATTTGAAGGTCTTCATTTAGATATTGATCACGAAGATGTGTTCTTTAAACTCGTTGGTACTTTTAATGCGTACAACTTATTAGCCGTTTATGGTACGGCAATGCTTTTAGAGCAAGATAGACTTAGAGTGCTAACATTGCTTAGTCGGCTGACAGGTGCAGAGGGCAGGTTTGATTACATTACTTCTGCAGATAAGATCATTGGCATTGTAGATTATGCACACACGCCAGATGCGCTGCAAAATGTATTGAGTACCATCCATAACATCCGTAAGGGAACGGAAAAAATCATTACGGTAGTAGGTTGTGGCGGCGATAGAGACAAAGCAAAAAGACCAATTATGGCCCAGATTGCCTGCGATTGGAGCGATAAAGTGATTTTGACGTCAGATAATCCGCGGAGCGAGAACCCGCAGACAATTTTAGAAGAAATGCAAGCTGGCGTTTCTCCTTCAAATCAGCGAAAAGCAATTTCTGTTTTAGATAGGAGAGAAGCGATAAAAACGGCTTATATGTTGGCCAGTTCTGGTGATATAATTTTGGTTGCAGGAAAAGGACATGAGAAATATCAAGAAATAAATGGCGTTAGAAATCATTTTGACGACAAGGAAATTTTACTCGAACAACTAAACCCGAACGGCTAATGTTATACTTGTTATTCGAATATTTACACAAACATTATGATGTGCCGGGATTAAGGTTATTCCAGTATATAACTTTCCGGGCGGCCATTTCCATCATCTTATCGCTGATTATTACTACCGTTTTCGGGCGCAGGTTGATCAATTATCTTCAAAAAATGCAGGTTGGAGAAACCGTTAGAAATTTAGGCCTGGAAGGGCAAATGCAAAAACAAGGTACGCCAACTATGGGCGGTATTATTATCCTCCTCGGGATTTTAGTTCCCACGTTGTTATTTGCCAATATTACCAACGTCTATGTTATATTGATGATAGTTACCACTGTATGGATGGGCGCCATCGGTTTTTTGGATGATTACATTAAGGTTTTTAAAAAGAATAAAGAAGGGCTTGCTGGTAGGTTTAAAGTGGTTGGCCAAATTGGATTGGGGCTTATTGTTGGTTATACCATGTACGCCAATCCAAATATTGTGGTTAGAGAAACGGTGCAAGACAATGTACCGGTTACTTCTACAGCGCCAATGGTACTTCGCCAAAAGGGTAATATTTTTTATTATACACAAGATGTAAAATCTACCAAAACTAATATGCCTTTTTATAAGAATAACGAGTTTGATTATGCGAAGGTTTTAAAGTTTTTAGGCAGCGATTACCAAAAATACGCAGGTCTGGTTTTTATATTATTTGCGGTCTTTATTATTACCGCTGTAAGTAATGGCGCAAATATTACCGATGGGATAGATGGGCTCGCTACGGGAACGTCGGCCATTATTGGTACAACTCTGGGCATTTTGGCTTATGTTTCTGGAAACACAGTTATTGCAGATTACCTAAACATTATGTACATCCCTAACTCTGGCGAGTTGATGATTTTTGCTGGAGCATTTGTGGGCGCATGCGTGGGCTTTTTGTGGTACAATTCTTATCCCGCTCAGGTATTTATGGGTGATACCGGGAGTTTGGCGATTGGTGGTATTATCGCATCGTTCGCCATTATGACCCGCAAAGAACTGCTTATCCCGATATTATGTGGCGTGTTCTTGATCGAACTCGTCTCGGTGATTATGCAGGTATCATATTTTAAATATACAAAGAAAAAATGGGGCGAAGGGCGAAGGATATTCCTCATGTCGCCATTGCACCATCACTATCAAAAGAAAGGATATCACGAAGCCAAAATTGTAATCAGGTTTTGGATTATCGGGGTTTTGTTGGCCATTATCACAGTAGTTACCCTAAAATTAAGGTAGAATTAATTGAACTTATAATACATAGAAATCATCAGCAAACTAATTTAAAGCAACACATGATTAATCAAAACAATATGCTATCAAACCAATCAACGCCTTTGGGCGCTGGCCTTGGGCGTGTTGTTATTTTAGGCGCAGGCGAGAGTGGTGTAGGAGCCGCAATGTTAGCCCAAAAAATGGGATTTGATGTCTTCGTGTCCGATTTTGGGAAAATTTCAGATAAATATGTTGATAAGTTGAACAACTTAGCCATATCCTTCGAAGCCGAACAGCACACAGAGTCGCTAATTTTAAATGCCACAGAGGTTATTAAAAGCCCAGGAATACCAGCTAGCGCGCCAATTGTAAAAAAACTTATTGAAAAGCAGGTGCCAATAGTTTCTGAGATAGAATTTGCCAAACGCTACACCAAAGCTAAAGTAGTCGGCATAACTGGTTCTAATGGCAAAACAACCACGAGCCTTCTTACTTTTCATATACTAAAACAAGCAGGCTTAAATGTTGCGCTTGGGGGGAACATAGGCAATAGTTTTGCGGCTCTCGTTGCCACAGAAGAATTTGATTGGTACGTGTTGGAACTATCTAGTTTTATGTTGGATGATATGTATGAGTTTAAAGCAGACATAGCGGTGCTCTTAAATATTACCCCCGATCACTTAGATAGGTACGACTATAAATTAGAGAATTATGCCGCATCGAAAATGCGCATTATACAAAATCAAACCCCCGCAGATTATTTTATCTATTGTGCAGACGACCCTGAGACGCTAAAAGCGCTCCAAAAAGTTACGCCGAAGGCGAGAATGGTCCCTTTCTCTATTGAAGAAAAGTTGACCGAAGGTGCGTACCTAGAAAACGAAAACATTTACATACAAATATCTCCTAATACCCAGTTTATTATGTCTATAACAGATCTAGCCCTTCAGGGCAAACACAACCTTTACAACTCTATGGCCTCTGGCATTGTGGGCAAGGTTTTAGAACTCAGAAACGAGTCTATTAGAGAAAGTATGGGGGATTTTAAGAATGTAGGCCACAGGTTAGAGCACGTGGCAAAAATTTCTGGGATAGATTTTATCAACGATAGTAAGGCTACCAATGTAAACTCTACATGGTATGCGCTTGAAAGCATCAACACAGATATAGTGCTTATTATGGGGGGCGTAGATAAAGGGAACGATTATGAAATGCTCCGCGACATGGTGAAAAGTAAGGTAAAGGCAATTGTATGTTTGGGTAAAGATAACCGAAGAATACACGACGCTTTTGAAGATGAAGTGGAGATTATTGTAAACACATTCTCAGCGTCAGAAGCAGCTCAAATAGCCTACCATTTGGCAAAACGTGGCGATACTGTGCTTCTTTCTCCCGCTTGTGCGAGTTTTGATTTGTTTAGCAATTACGAAGATCGCGGAAACCAATTTAAGGAGGCTGTTAGAGAACTTTAAAAAGAAAATAATTATGTTGCAAGCATTTTTAAATAAAACCAAAGGCGATAGATGGATCTGGCTGATTATCATCTTGCTTTCGCTCATCTCTATTATGGCGGTGTACAGCGCTACAGGTGCATTGGCTTATAGAAAAGGTGAGGCGGTAGAAAAGCTTTTGATTACCAAGCATTTAATATTTGTGTTGCTTGGTATTGCAATGATTTATGTAGCCCATTTGCTAGATTACCGTTATTATGCCGGAATCTCTAAAATATTAATGGTAATTACCATCCCTCTATTGGTTTATACGCTTATTTTCGGAACCAACTTAAACGATGCTTCGAGGTGGGTAAAGATTCCCGTAATTGGCTTAACCTTTCAAACATCCGATTTGGCGAAACTTGCGCTCATTACTTTCTTGGCGCGTATGCTTACCAAAAAGCAAGAACATATTAAGAATGTTAAGGAATCATTCATCCCAATAATGGGCTCTGTTTGCGTGGTGTTTGTACTGATCGCTTTAGCCAATTTGTCTACGGCCTTAATGTTATTTGGAGTAAGCATCTTGCTTTTAATTATCGGTAGAATCAGCATTAAGCAAATCTCTATAGTTTGTGCGGGCGGGGCGGTGTTGCTTCTGCTAGTTGTTTTTCTTGGGCCAAGGCGTGCCACGTATGCTTCTAGGGTAAACTCATTCCTACATCCAGAATTGCAGAATTCTGATAAAACATTCCAGGCAGATCAATCTAAAATTGCATTAGCTACAGGCGGTTTTTTTGGCAAGGGACCTGGAAATAGTACGCAACGCAACTTTCTTCCGCACCCATATTCAGATTTTATTTTTGCCATTATCATCGAAGAGTGGGGCACTTTGGGTGGAATTGTGGTAATGATGCTTTACCTCATTCTCTTGTATCGATGTATTAAGATTGTCACGAAGGCACCGAAAGCTTTTGGCGCGCTACTTGCCGCCGGATTGAGCTTTAGTTTAACCATACAGGCGTTCGCAAATATGGCTGTTGCCGTTGGTTTAGGCCCGGTAACCGGTGTACCTCTGCCTTTGGTAAGCATGGGCGGTACATCAATGATTTTTACAAGTATTGCATTTGGCATTATATTAAGTGTAAGCAAAGACATAGAAGAAACCACGGCGGGTAAAGAAACAGAAGAAAAAATAAAAAACAAAGTAATTATCGGCGAGATACCGGCAATGGCTTGAATTACAAAAGAAGTTTAAAGAGATAATTAATAAAACATGAATAATTTCCCAAAAATTATCATATCAGGCGGTGGCACAGGCGGGCATATTTTTCCCGCCATAGCCATAGCCAACGCGCTAAAGCAGTTAATGCCTCGGTGTGATATTTTATTTGTGGGAGCAAATGGCCGCATGGAAATGGAAAAGGTTCCTGCAGCTGGATATAAAATTGTGGGTTTAAATATTAGGGGCATACAACGTGGTTCTATATTTAAAAACCTGGGCTTGCCTTTTAGATTGTTGGGAAGTGTTCGCAAAGCGATTAGGATTATAAGAGACTTTAAACCCGATGTAGTGGTAGGGGTTGGTGGTTATGCTTCGGGCCCGATGCTTTACGCAGCTTCTCTAAAAAATATTCCATACCTCATACAAGAGCAAAATTCTTATGCAGGCATTACCAATAAGTATTTAGGCAAGAAAGCTCAAAAAATTTGCGTTGCCTTCGAAAACATGGAACGGTTTTTCCCCGCCGAGAAATTGTTGCTGACAGGAAATCCGGTTCGGAAAGAGGCTGTAGATATTAAGGGAAAGCATTTTGCCGGGGCTGAGCTTTTGAAGCTAGACCCTCAGAAGAAAACTATTTTGGTAATAGGCGGAAGTTTGGGGGCTAGAACATTAAATGCAAGTGTAGAAAAGCATTTGGATGAATTGATTGCTGCAGACATACAGGTAATATGGCAAACAGGTAAGTTTTACTTCAAATCTATAACAGAGCGGATAACCCAACATCCAAATTTTAGAATATTGGAATTTTTAAATAGAATGGATTTGCCTTATGCGGCAGCAGATTTGATCATCAGTAGAGCGGGTGCAGGAACCATCGCCGAGCTTTGTCTTATTAAGAAGCCCGTTATTTTAGTGCCATCACCCAATGTTGCCGAAGACCATCAAACTAAAAATGCCATGGCTTTGGCTAAAAATAATGCAGCCATCGTTATTGCAGATAGATCTGCAGAAGATACGCTTATTGCAGAGGCCATTAAATTGATGAAAAACAAAAGTAAATGCGAAGAGTTATCAGCAAATATAGGTAAGATGGCTTTACCAAATGCAGATGAAATTATAGCAAACCAAGTATTGAAATTAGTAACTACAACAAAACGTAGCAGTTAAAACGTAAAACTTAGCATGAGATTAGGCAATATAAAACAAGTGTATTTTGTAGGCATCGGAGGAATCGGAATGAGCGCGCTTGCACGTTACTTTGCCCACATTGGTTGCCTAGTGGCCGGTTACGATAAAACTAAAACCAAGCTTACAGAAGAATTAGAAAAAGAGGGTGTTTACATAGATTATGTAGATGATAAGAACCTAATACATGGCGTTTTTGCCAAGCCAAAAGACGATACGCTGATAGTCTACACGCCGGCAATTCCAAAAGATACTCAAATTTTGAATCATTTTAAAGAAAACGGTTTCGAATTAAAAAAGCGATCAGAAGTGCTAGGTCTCATCAGCGAAAGCATGTTCTGCATCGCTATAGCGGGTACACACGGAAAAACTACAACTTCTGCAATGGTAGCCCATGTGTTAAAGGCGACAGGTTATGATTGTACTGCATTTTTGGGTGGCATTGCAACCAACTACAACAGCAATGTGCTTTATGGAAATAACAACGTAATGGTAGTAGAGGCAGATGAGTTTGATCGGTCTTTCTTAACCCTTCATCCAAACATTGCGGTAATTACCTCTATGGATGCTGACCACTTGGATATTTATGGGGATAAAAGCCATTTAGATGAATCTTTTAATCTTTTTGCAAGACAGTTAAAAGAAGACGGAACGCTGTTCTTTCATAATGGTTTGGCACTCTCAAAAGGAATTAGCTATGCAGCAGAAGAGGAAGCTGATATCCAAGCGGAAAATATTCAGGTTAGCGGACACAAATTTGTTTTCGATTATAGAAGTGAAGCCGAGGTGATCAAAGACATCCATTTGATGTTGCCAGGCAAACACAACGTAGAGAATGCAACAGCAGCGATTGCCATTGCCTTAAAGCTTGGCATAGATAAAGAAAAAATTAGAGAGGCGATTGCGAGTTTCAAAGGTGTAAAGAGAAGGTTTGAATATTTGGTCAACAACGAAAATCATATTTATATAGATGATTATGCCCACCACCCAGAAGAATTGAAAGCTTGTTTTGCGGCAGTGAGGCAGTTGTATCCCAATAAAAAATTAACCGTTGTTTTTCAGCCGCATTTGTTCTCGCGAACCAGGGATTTCGGAGATGATTTTGCAAAAGTTTTAAGCACGGTAGATGAACTATTGTTGCTAGAAATTTATCCCGCTAGGGAAAAACCTATTGAGGGAATCGATTCGACGTTTTTGTTGAATAAAATTACTTTGGAGAACAAAAAAATTTGTGGAAAAGATTTTGTGCGTGATGAAGTAAAAAAAGCAAAACCCGAACTACTTTTAACTGTTGGGGCAGGTGATATAGATACGCTTAGAGATTCTTTAAAAGATATTTTGAAACATGCTTAAAAAGATAAATTTTAGGGCAATATTAACTGGATTTGCTTGGCTTGTTAGCCTTGCGGGCGTGGTGCTGCTTTTGAGTTTTATCAATGTAAAAAAGCAATCTGTAAAATGCAGCAACGTTAAAATATTGATTCCAGGCGCTGATAATTTTATAGAGCGCGATGAGATAGATGCCATCTTAAGGCAGAGCGAAGGAATGCTTGTTGGTAGAAACTTAGAACAAATAAACATTCATAAAATAGAGAAGAGGCTGCAGGCTAACCCATACATTGCTTTTGCCAAGGTTTTTGTAGACATGGATGGTACTTTGCACATAAATGTAAGTCAACGTAAGCCAATTTTAAGGGTGCTAAATGATGTAGGGCAAGATTTTTACATAGACAATAAAGGCCTGAAAATGCCAATCTCGTCTAATTTTACGGCAGATGTTTTGGTGGCCTCTGGAAATATTAAGGAGTTTTTTGGAAGTAAGGTAGATACTTTGCGTACCCAACTTGCAAAGGATCTGTATAAAACAGCCATGTACATTCAAAAAGATAGCCTTTGGAATGCGCAGATGGAGCAGGTTTATGTAGATGAAAAGGGCGATATAGAACTAGTGCCCCGCGTAGGTAATCAACGTATTATTTTGGGCGATGCAGATTCTTTAGACAGGAAAATGAATAACCTGTTGTTGTTCTATAAAAAAGCCATGCCACAAGTAGGTTGGAATACTTATAAGACCATCAACGTGAAGTACACCAATCAAATAGTTTGTGTAAAAAGAGATTCATCAGAGAAATCTTCAACAAGACAGGAGGTTGTTCATAAACCAGACAGTCTAATCATACAGAAAAAAGTGACCGATTCTTTGGTGAGAGATGTAATTGCAGAAGCGATGAAAAATAACAAAACAGAAACAAAAAGCACATCGCCTCCAGCGCCAAAGAAAGAACAAAAGCCAAAAGAGAAATCGCCGCCGAAGTCCGGAATGGTTAGGATGGAAGTGAAGATGACTAAGGGCAACTAGTATGAAAAAGCCAAAGCCCAAAATCGAAAGAAATTTAATTAGCAAAGAAAACAACATTAAGGCAAACACAAGAACGTTTGCCAAACTCAACAAAATATAAATATGGACAAGACAAAAGTTACCACCAGCCAGTCGCCCATTGTAGTAGGTTTAGATATCGGTACTACAAAAATTTGCGTAATTGTAGGCCGCAGAACGCAGCATGGTAAAATCGAAATTCTAGGTATTGGCAAGGCAGAATCGGCGGGTGTAACTCGGGGCGTTGTAAGCAATATCCAGAAAACCGTACAGGGCATTGCAGCGGCGGTAGAGGTGGCGAGCGGCCAATCTAACGTAGAGATCCAAGTGGTAAATGTGGGCATTGCCGGCCAACATATTAAAAGTTTACAGCATAGAGGTATCTTAACACGTAGGGAACTTAACAACGAAATTAGCAAAAAGGACATCGATAAGCTTATAGACGATATGTTTAAACTGGTTATGCCTCCAGGCGAAGAAATTATACATGTGTTGCCACAAGAGTTTACCATTGATAACGAACCTGGTATAAAAGATCCCATCGGGATGGCTGGAGTTCGCTTAGAAGCAAACTTCCACATCATTTCTGGGCAGGTTACTGCGGTAAAAAACATTATGAAATGTGTTGTTAACGCAGGATTACAGACCCAAGATTTAATTTTAGAGCCTTTGGCTTCTTCAGAGTCGGTGTTGAGCGACGAAGAAAAGGAAGCTGGAATTGCTTTAGTTGATATAGGTGGTGGCACAACTGATATTGCAATTTTTCACGAGGGTATTATTAGGCATACAGCAGTAATTCCCTTTGGTGGTAATAGTGTAACAGAGGATATTAGAGAAGGCTGTTCTGTAATGCGCAACCAGGCAGAGTTGCTAAAAACTCGTTTTGGGTCTGCCTTGGCAGAAGAAAACAAGGAAAACGAAATCATCTGTGTACCAGGATTGCGTGGTCGTGAGCCAAAAGAAATCTCTGTTAAAAACCTAGCGTATGTTATTCAAGCCCGTATGGAAGAAATCATCGAGCATGTTTATTACGAGATAAAATCATCAGGTTACGAGAAAAAGCTTATTGGTGGCGTTGTAATTACTGGCGGTGGCGCATTGCTTAAACATTTAAGCCAGGCGGTAGAATATGTTACCGGGTTAGATTGTAGAATTGGTTACCCAAATGAGCATTTGTCGAAATATGAGGAAATGCCAAAGGCAATTTACGATGACCTAAAGAGCCCCATGTATGCCACAAGTGTTGGTTTATTAATCAAAGGCATTCAAAGAGAGGAAGAGCGCATTAAAGAAATGAGCAAGCCTGCAACTATTGCAGGAAAGCCCAAACCTGTTGAAAAAGTAAAAACAGGCGGTTTGTTTGATAAGTTGTTGGCTAAAACCAAAATCTTTATCCAAGATGATATGGATGTAAGCAACGAAGATTATTTAAAAAGCTAAATTTTTTCAACAAATGGGTTTTTTTCCACAATATTAACACTTGTGGAAAACGTGTGTGGAAAAAGTGTTAATATTACAAAGAGTAATGAACCGGAATAAAAATTTTCAACTAACTGATTCATAGTATTATGCAATTCGAAATGTTAAAGGATAAGTCGTCAATCATCAAAGTTATTGGTGTTGGGGGCGGTGGCGGCAACGCAGTTAACCACATGTACCTGTCGGGTATAAACGGGGTAGATTTTATTATCTGTAATACTGATGCACAGGCATTGGAGAGCAGTCCAATCCCCAACAAAGTACAGCTGGGTGCAAGCTTAACTGAAGGTATGGGGGCCGGATCTATACCAGAAGTTGGCAAAAACTCTGCGATAGAAAATATAGAAGATATTAAAGAAATGCTTGGCAGCACCACAAAAATGCTTTTCATCACTGCCGGAATGGGTGGTGGAACTGGCACGGGAGCTAGCCCCATTATCGCGAAAGCAGCAAAAGAATTAGATATTTTAACAGTTGCCATTATAACTACACCTTTTTCTTTCGAAGGGAAGCGCCGTAAGCAACAAGCTGAAGACGGCCTCGAAGAACTGAAGAAATATGTAGATTCTTATTTAGTTATATCTAACGACAGGCTTAGAGAGATATTTGGAAACCTAACATTAGGTTCCGCGTTTGGACAGGCAGATGATATTTTAACCACTGCGGCCAAGGGCATAGCAGAGATTATAACTGTTGCCGGCTATATAAACGTAGATTTTAAAGATGTTAGAACCGTTATGCAAGATAGCGGCGTTGCCATTATGGGTAGTTTTGCTGCCGATGGAGAAAACAGGGCATTAACAGCGGTAGAAGGTGCATTAGCTTCGCCTTTATTAAAAGACAATGAGATAGAAGGTGCGCGTTACATCCTTTTAAATATAAGTTCTGGATTGCGCGAAGTAACCATGGACGAGGTTTCTATCATTACAGACTTTATACAAGATAAGGCAGGTCTTTCTGCAGATTTAATTTGGGGAAATTGTTCTGATGAAGCTTTAGGAGACAGTCTTTCTGTAACCATTATTGCCACAGGTTTTCAAACATCAGACCAACGTGTTAAGGAAGAAACAAGTAAAAAGAAGATTATTCTTTTAACACCAGAAGAGGCGCCACTGGTAAAACCAGTAGAGCCTGTAAACTCCTTTATCCAACCGAAGGAAGTGCCAAGTTATGAGCCTGTTTTAAAGGCCAAAGAAGAAGTTCCACAACAAGATTTATTTGGTGGCTTTTTTAACAAGGTAAAACCTGTAAAGGCCAAAGAAAACGAAGAAGTGAGGCATATGCTGCAAGAAGAGGAAAAGATTGAAGAAGAAGCTGAGCCTACGGTTGATGAGTTCCAGTTTGAGGTAAAAGTGGCAGAAACAGAATATGTATTCGATACGCCAATAGGTAAACAAGAAGAGGAAGAAGAGCCGGTGGCAGAAATACCTAGCGTAGAAGAACCAGTTGCTGGCTTAGACGACGATAAAGACGACGCTTCTATGGAAGAGCAGTTGCGGAAGTCTAAAGAACGCATTATGCGCTTAAAAGATTTGAGCATGAAACTTAGAACTAGTAACGGCCTGCAAGAGCTAGAAAATGAACCAGCTTATAAGCGCAAGCAAATGCAGCTGCAAGAAGTTCAACATTCTTCAGAGTCTCAGGTTAGCCGTTTCACCTTAAGCAATGATAAGGATGGCACTACAGAAATTAGACCCAATAATTCGTTTCTACATGATAATGTAGATTAAGATTTAAAAAATATATAGGCCCCGGTTAATTCTGGGGCTTTTTTGTGTAGGGTTATTTCCTTTTGTTGATTATTAGTCTATATAATCCACCGCACGTTAAGTTATCTCTCTCAAATGGTTGACATACAGTATATTTTACGTCAACCCGATTAAATTTATTGATATTAAAATAAATTAAAAGTAAATTTGCAGCAATTTTTAAGTACATAAACACACAGTACATTGGATATATTTGATAAGATAGCAAAACACATGGGGCCGCTTGGGCAACATCAAAAATGGTCTCACGGATATTTTTCTTTTCCAAAATTGGAGGGGGAAATTGCTCCTCACATGCAGTTTAAGGGGAAAGATCATCTGGTTTGGAGTTTAAACAATTATTTGGGTTTGGCAAATCATCCAGAAGTGAGAAAGGCCGATGCGGAAGCGGCAGCACAATTTGGAATGGCATACCCAATGGGAGCACGGATGATGAGTGGAAACACCAAATATCACGAGCAGTTAGAGCAGTTATTGGCAGCGTTTGTTGGCAAGCCCGATGCATTCTTATTAAATTACGGTTATCAAGGCATGGTTAGTATTATCGATGCACTGGTAGATAGAAACGATGTGATTGTTTACGATGCTGAATCTCATGCCTGCATTTTAGACGGATTACGGTTGCACATCGGCAAGCGTTTTGTTTACAAGCATAACGATATGGAAAGCGCCCAGAAACAGTTGGAGCGCGCAACCAAATTGGTAGAAGGTACGGGTGGTGGCATATTATTGATTACCGAAGGCGTATTTGGAATGAGCGGAGCACAAGGGAAGCTTAAAAAACTCATCGCCATGAAATCTAAATTTAATTTTAGAATTTTGGTTGATGATGCGCATGGATTTGGTACTATGGGAAAAACCGGTGCCGGTACGCACGAAGAACAAGATTGTATTGACGGCGTAGATGTTTATTTCGGGACTTTTGCAAAATCAATGGCGGGTATTGGGGCTTTCGTAGCTTCCTCAGAAGAAATCACTAATTTTTTGCGCTATAATATGCGTTCTCAAACGTTCGCGAAAGCGTTGCCTATGCCAATGGTGATGGGGCTTTTAAAACGCTTAGAACTTTTAAAGAGTAATCCAGCACTTAAAGACAGGCTTTGGGAAATTGCTACAGCCTTGCAAAATGGTTTGCGCGAAAGGGGCTTGGATATTGGTATTACCAATTCTGTTGTCACACCGGTCTTCCTTAAAGGAGAACTATCAGATGCAACTGCCATTACCTTTGATCTTCGCGAAAATTATGGCATTTTCTGCTCTATCGTTATTTATCCTGTAATACCTAAAGGATTAATTATGTTGCGCCTTATTCCAACAGCCATGCATAGTATGGAAGATGTACAACAAACATTGCACGCATTTGGCGAGGTTTCTGCTAAATTGAAGGCGGGATATTACGAGGAGAATCTATTTCAGCCTGCATAGCCTGAAAATATATACATAATTGCGAAGCCTTTTGATTTTTCAAAAGGCTTTTTTAGTTTTGAGAAAGGCGGCGTCGCCAGCAAGTTTTAAAAAGCGAAGAATGGAAAAATTTCAGAAGATAAAAGTATTGCTGCTCAGGGCAGAAGTTGATGCGGAGAAATTTTATCTGTCGAATAACATAGCTGCAGGCCATAGATTAAGGGTACACATGCAAGAGCTGAGGAATTTGGCTCAAGCGGTTTCGTTTGACATCGGGAATTTGATGAATTAATGTGTTGTATAAATCGAGTTAACTTATATAGCCACTTTTTAGACTATTATTCTACAGTTTGAAATAGATTTTATTTTATAGTTTTAATGATTTGGTGTGGCGATAGTGGTTTCGAAATCCCATTTCTCTATCTTATAGAGCCAACAGTTGTAAAGCCAAGCAAACCGTTTCTAATTATTAATTTTATGTATCTTTTGTATTACATTACGATGCAAAAGTACTAACACACTTATTAAATTTTAGATAAGTTTGATGCGCAAAACATAGTTGCCCCGTTTCATCGTGTTTGCCAATTGCTGTTTCTTTAATTTATGAATAGAATAGTAGGTTTTCTTTTTATTGTATTTGTCTGCTTGTTTTCATCTTGTAAAAAGAGTACGTTGTTCGAGCGTATCTCCTCATCACATTCAAATATTAATTTTGATAACAGGATTATCGAAGATGATAAAATAAATCCGTTGGATATGATAAACCTATATCATGGAGGTGGAGTCGGGGTGGGCGATTTTAACAACGATGGCTTACAAGATATTTATTTTACGGGCAACCGTGTCTCGAACGAATTATACCTTAACAAGGGCAATTTTAAATTTGAGGACATAACAAAGGAAGCTGGCGTTGGTGGCATGGGTAGATGGGGAAGGGGCGTAGCAGTTGTGGATATAAATAACGACGGATTAATGGATATTTATATTTCCAACACCACCTCTAACGAAGGTGTTAATCCGACCAATATCCTTTACATTAATCAAGGTTTAGATAAAAACGGTGTTCCCATTTTTAAGGATATGGCTGCTGAATATGGACTGAATATTGGCGGCCAATCTACTATGGCAAACTTTTTCGATTATGATAACGATGGTGATTTAGATATGTACCTCACCGTGAACGAATCTGATGCCAATCAAAATCCAAATATATTCCGATCCTCTAATTCTGGTAAGGCTGCTGCTAGTGTTGGCCAGCTGTATCGTAACGATTGGGATGCCGCTAAAGGTCACCCTGTTTTTCACAATGTATCTAAAGAAGCAAGTATTAATGTGCCCGGGTATGGGCTTTCTACGGTTATTGCAGATGTAAATTTAGATGGGTGGAAAGACATCAGTGTATCCAACGACTATATTTCTTCGAACATCTTATACATCAACAACCAAGATGGAACTTTTACCGACAGAACTGAGGATTATTTTAAACATACCTCATTTAACGCAATGGGGCACGATATTGTGGATTTGAATAACGATGGGCTGGCAGATTTCTATGAGTTGGACATGAACCCGCAAGATAATTACCGCAAAAAGATGATGCTGAGCTCCAACAGCGATGTTACCTACACCAATTTCGATTACTTCCACTCCCAATATCAGTACGTGCGTAATACACTGCAGCTAAACCAGGGCAACAGTTTAGGTCAGCTAGATTCTATAAAACACCCTGTTTTTAGCGAGATTGGTTTTTTGAGTGGCGTGGCCCAAACAGATTGGAGCTGGAGCCCGCTAGTGGCCGATTTTGATAATGATGGGTATAGAGATGTTGTAGTTGCGAACGGTTATCCCAGAGATGTTACCGATCATGATTTCATTACCTATCGAGAACAAGCCTATTCAGTTTCTACTAAAAGTGAAACACTGGCGCAAATTCCGAAAATTAAAATCCCAAACTATGGATTTCGTAACAATGGAGACCTTTCGTTTAGCGATGCAACAAAAAGTTGGGGCCTGGATGATCCAACATTTTCTAATGGTGCAGCTTATGCAGATTTAGATAACGACGGCGCAATGGACTTAATTGTAAACAACATTAACGACAAAGCCTTAATTTATAGAAATACGACACGAGATAAGAATAAGGCCTCTTCAAATTTCTTAGAAATAAATTTTGCTGGCTCCGAAAAGAACAGACAAGGGCTTGGCGCAATGGTAGAAATCTTTTACGAAGGCAATAAACAACAGGTTTTTGAGAATACGCC
This sequence comes from Pedobacter sp. UYP30, assembly GCF_040547165.1. Classification (NCBI taxonomy): domain Bacteria; kingdom Pseudomonadati; phylum Bacteroidota; class Sphingobacteriia; order Sphingobacteriales; family Sphingobacteriaceae; genus Pedobacter; species Pedobacter sp. UYP30. Next base: position 145,832 of record NZ_JBEPPD010000004.1, read on the forward strand.
ATACAGGGGTTATGTTTCTACCCAGCAGGCGGTTGCGCATTTTGGTTTAAACCATGTCGCAGTCTTAGATTCTGTTGTGATAAAATGGCCAGAGGGGTTTAAACAGACATTAAGAAAGGTAAAAGTAAACCAGATATTGAAGGTGGTTTATAAAGATGCGAAGATTCGTTATTTCTGGCCAAAACCTATTATTGCCAAAAAGGCTTTGTTTAAGGAGGTGACCGATTCGCTCAAATTCCATTATACCCACAAGGAGTTTCCTTTTACAGATTTTGAAATACAGAAGCTGCTCCCCCACAAGCTATCTGAATACAGTCCGGGTTTATCAGTTGCAGATGTAAATGGAGATGGCCTGGATGATGTGGTAGTGGGTGGAAACGGGCATGATCCAGCTCAAATATTTTTGCAGCAAAAGAATGGCCGATTTATACAACGAGGTTTAGGGCCAGAAGCTACTGTGCCAATTGATTCTAAAGATGAAGGCATGGTATTGTTTGATGCCAATGGCGATGGATTTCCTGATTTATATATTGCAAGCGGAGGCTACCGCAGTGCACCAAATACCAGCGCCTACCAAGATAGACTATATATAAACAAGGGTAAGGGCAGTTTTAAGTTAGACACAAACGCGATACCCAAAAATTTTACAAGCAAGCTTTGTGTAAAAGCAATAGATTTTAATAAAGATGGGAAATTAGATCTCTTTATATCTGGCAGAGTAGAACCTTGGGCGTATCCAAAAGCAGTCTCTAGCACACTGTTGCGCAATGATAGCAAAAACGGAAAGGCTAAATTTACTGATGTTACAGCCTCTCTAGCCCCGGCTTTACGTAACGTTGGGCTTGTGTGCGATGCGCTGTTTACCGATTTCGATAATGACAGCTGGCCGGATCTAATATTAGCAGGTGAGTGGATGCCAATTACATTTTTAAAAAATGAAAAGGGCAAGTTTAAGAACGTAACTAATGATACAGGGCTGAAGGATGACCTTGGTTGGTGGAATTCTATTGTTGCTGGCGATTTTAGGCATAAGGGTTTAACCGATTACATTGTTGGAAATACGGGGTTAAACACTATTTTTCAAGTAAGCGATAAATATCCTGCATACGTTACCGCCAAAGATTTCGATAACAATGGAAGCTATGCTGCAATACCTTCGGTTTTCTTTTCCGACGCGAAAGGAGTGAAGCGAGAATACCCTGTTTACGGACGCGATGACTTGTTGAAACAGATGATTAGTATGAAAAAGAAATTTACGAACTACAAATCTTTTGCTAACGCCACCATGCAGGATATTTTAACTCCAGAACAGCTAAATGGAGCATTAAGATTAAAAGCAAATATGTTGCAGTCTTGCTATTTGAAAAATTTGGGAAATGGAAAATTTAGCATCACTCCGTTGCCTAAACAAGCCCAGTTTTCTATGTTGAACGGGATGGTGACTGGCGATTTTGATGGAGACGGGAATTTAGATGTGGTGATGAACGGCAACGATTATGGTACCGACGTTTCTACAGGGAGATATGATGCGCTAAACGGATTAATGCTCAAGGGAGATGGAAAGGGCAATTTTAAACCAGAATCTATCTTACAAAGCGGTATCTATCTTCCAGGAAACGGCAAGGCCTTGGTTGGTTTTCAAGGCAGTAAGGGACAATATATGCTTGCTGCAAGCCAAAATAAGGGAGACGTAAAGATTTTTCAGCTCAAACACAAGGTGAATATTATTCCGGTTACACCGTTCGATGTGAAGGCAATGATAAAATATAAGAACGGCTCAATTGCCAAACAAGAATTTTACTATGGATCGAGCTTTCTTTCTCAGTCTGGCAGGTATTTACAAATCGGTGATAATGTGGTTAGTGTAGAGATTACCAATTCAAAAGACACTGTCAGAAAATTAAATATAATGAAATAACTATGAATGGAATTAAACAAACATTACTATTCCTACTTATCGCGCTCAAGTTTTATGTCTCGCCGAAAAAAGCAAGCTTATACTCACGGTAGATTAAGTCCATGTAATCCATAATAACGAAAGCATGATTAAGTAACAATCAATCTCCTATTTACCCCTCGGATAGTAAACAGGTTATATATAGCATTTGTTTTTCTTAGCGAGGCTGATACGGTCAATAAGTTCTAATTTATGTGCGTTTATGGATAACTTCAAGATAAAATCGTAGTGCATTATATTTTATTTTTGAACTAAATTATCAATCTAAGTGGCTGTCGATTTAACTTTGTTATTTAGTCATTATCAATATTTTATAAGATTATATTTGTGTGTCCCATATATATTAATGCCTGAAATTTTAAAATTTAGGTAAATACAAGTTATTTTTTGTTTAAATAGTATTAGTTTGCACAGAGCAGATACTTTATTTTAGTGTTAGAATAACTAACCAAAAAAAACATGTGTAAAAGCTCCTCTAAATGCTGCAATAGCGTTTCAGCCAATAAAGTTTACAACAAAAAAATCAAATTATAATCTTTTAATTATAGGAGGCAGTTTCTTGCATACAAGCAAGAATGAAGCGTATTATGCCTAGAAATTTTAAATCTTAAAATCAAATCCAAAAAATGAAAAAACAATTACGAATCGACAAATGGAATGGTTACAAAAAGCTTTTGATGGCTTTTTTATTAACCATTTTTATTAGTCAGGCGCAAGCCCAAAATGTTCAAATCAAGGGAAAAGTAACTGGTTCTGATGGAGCTGGAATTCCTGGTGCTAGTGTTTTGATTAAGGGAACTACCAAGGCAACCTCAACCGACCCTAATGGAAATTATACCATTTCTGCCGCATCAAACGCAATCTTAGTTATTAGTTACATTAGCTATACCACAAAAGAAGTAGCAGTTGCCGGTAAAACAATTATAAACGTAACACTAAGTTCTGATGTTAAGACTTTAGATCAGGTGGTAGTAATTGGATACGGAAGCGTTAAGCGGAAAGATTTAACAGGTTCGGTAAGCTCTGTAAGTGCAGATCAAATTGAAAAAGTACCCGTAACCACGTTAGATCAAGCTCTTCAAGGAAGGTCTGCCGGTGTGCAAATCACCAATAATGATGGTTCGCCTGGTGCTGGTATCCAAGTTCAAATTCGTGGAGTTGGATCTTTTGGAGACAACAGTCCATTATATGTTGTCGATGGGTATCCAATTACTGGCGGACTTAACACTATAAATCCAAATGATGTTGCCTCTATCGACATTTTGAAGGATGCATCTGCAACAGCTATTTATGGAAACAGAGCAGCCAATGGCGTGGTAATAATCACTACAAAAAGAGGAAAGATTGGTCAGGTTAAGGTTTCTGTAGATGCAGTTGGTTCCGTCCAATCAGAGCCAAAAAAATATGATGTTTTAGATGCACAACAATTTGCTACGTTAGCAGCGTCGCGCGCAACAATAGATGGTTTCTTAAACAGACCAGAATGGGCAAATCCGGCTGCGATTCAAAATGTGAATTGGCAAGATGTAATGTACCAAACTGGCTCTAGGCAAAATTACAATGTTGCTATCCGTGGTGGTAGTGAAAAATTACAATCTGCTTTGTCTATTGGCTATTTAGATCAAACAGGCATTGTAAAGGAAGCTTATTTTAAACGCGTAAATGCAAGTTTAAATTCAGACTATACGCCTTTTAAATGGCTAAAGGGCTCTGCAAATTTAAAATATACAAGAGGAAATAATAAAGTGCCTTTTGGCACGGGCGGACAAAATTCTGGCTTAGGAATAGGTTCTTTAACAAAATTGATTCCAAACCTTCCGGGTAACCCCGCAAATGGCTTTGCCAAAGATGCTAACGGAAACTATGGTTTTTACGATCCGACAGATCTGACGACCAATTACCTAGCAAACCCCTTGTACGCGGTAGAGACACAAGACCAAAAGAATTTGACGAACTATTTTTTAGGTAACGTCTCATTAGAAGCGACAATTCTTCCTGGATTAAAAATCAAGACGAATTATGGAATCAATACCAATGATTATTCAGGCTATTATTTTACGCCTGCCGATAGTCGTACCACTGCTTATGGCGGCAACACGTCTTTATCTTATTATTCTCAAAGCGCAAATAATACCTTTGAATACCTTTGGGAAAATACCCTTTCTTACACCAAAACGTTTGGAGATCATAGCATCGATTTTGTGGGTGGTATTTCTCAACAGGAAACTACTTACCGTCAAATTGGAGCACAAGGTAATGGCTCAATAAGTAACCAACTTAGAGATTTAGGCAGTGTTACTACAATCACTAGCGTTACAGGCAATGAGCAAACATATGCGTTAGCCTCTCAGTTTGCAAGACTGAATTACAAATACAAAGACAAATATCTAATTACTGGAACTGTTAGACGAGATGGGTCTTCTAAATTCGCGAAAGACCATCAGTATGGCGTGTTCCCTTCTGTGTCTGCTGCTTGGAGGGTTAAAAGCGAGGATTTCTTGAAAGATGTTGATGCGATTTCAGATTTGAAGTTTAGGGTCGGTTATGGAGAAGTAGGTAATCAAGGGGGTATTGGATTGTTTAAATATCTCTCTCAGTACAGTACCGGCGGATCTGTTTTAAGTGCAGACAACGTTGGTTATCCGTTTGGGGGCGTATACCAACCGGGTATTGTATTGGCAGCATTGCCAAATCCAAATTTAAAGTGGGAAACATCTAGACAAACCGATATAGGTTTAGATGCTGGGTTTTTAGGAGGAAAGATAAATTTGACAGTAGATTATTACTCAAAAGAATCTAAAGACTTTTTATTACCGGTTCCAGTACCTCCTCAAACTGGGTATACTCGGGCGGATAGAAATGTAGGCGCCATTAAAAATAGTGGATTTGAATTTAGTGCCGAATATAGAGAGTCTGCCAAGCCCTTTAAATATGGCATCAACTTAAATGTAACCACCGTAAACAATAAGTTGTTGAGTTTAGCTACAGGTCAAGATGCGATTACAAATCTTAGTGGTTTGGGCTTTCCGAATGTGGGTGGCAATACTTGGGTAACGTTTAGCAATTCTAGAATTGGCGGCCCGGTTGGTGAATTCTACGGTTTCCGTTCAGATGGTATTTTCCAAAGTCAAGCTGAAATAGATGCTTTAAATGCGAAGGCGGGAGCCGGATCATTCTATCAATTTGAGAAAACAGTTCCTGGTGATCGAAAATTTAAGGATCTGAATGGCGACGGAAAAGTAACTGATGCAGATAGAGAAGCTCTTGGTAGCCCAATACCAACATTATTCTCTGGATTAACATTAGACGCTTCTTATAAAAACTTTGATGTTAATCTGTTTTTCTATGCTTCTGTTGGCGGAAAAATTTTCAATTACGCAGCGAGAACACAAGAGACATTTGGTGCTACACAGGGTGGTATAGGCATAGAGAATGTTGGCACAGAATATTATTTAAACAGCTGGACACCAGATAGACCTTCAAACCGTTACGCACGTGTAACAAAAGCAGATCTGAACGGCAATACACGTCCATCTGATGTATATGTGGAAAATGGTGATTATCTTAGATTAAGAAATATGCAAATTGGTTATACATTGCCTTCACTTATTTCTTCAAAATTTGCTGTTTCTAGAGCTCGTATATACGTTAGCGCGCAAAATTTATTTACCATTACCAAATATTCAGGTTTAGATCCAGAAATAGGTTTGCCAGCAGGTGATAATGGAGCTAGAAACGTAACTGCTGCAGGTGTAGACGTAGGTACTTACCCTTCTTCTAGGCTTTATACGTTGGGATTAAATGTTACTTTTTAATATAACTTATTATGAAAATAAATAAAAAAAACTTATGCATGGTTGCCTTGGGGATAGCAATGTCTCTTCCATTTGCATGTAAAAAAGGATTTTTGGATGAGAAGGATTCCTCTAAAATTTCAGAGGATGTACTTTTTAAAATTCCAAGTGATGGCGTAGCGCTAGTAAACGCAATCTATGATACATTTGACAACGTAGATTTTATGACTAAGGGGCTTTGGTATCAGGCAAACTTTTTAACCCAAGATTTTAAGAACTATGGCGCCGATACTTTTTTTACTACCTATGAGGTGCCGACTACTTTCGATCCATTGAACACCGTTTGGGTTAGATCTTATGCCGGAATTGCCCGTGCTAACTCTGCCATACCTATTGTTGCAAGAATGTTAAGTGAAGGTGTGATAGACAAGGCGCTAGCAGATAGATTAACTGGAGAAGCTTATTTCTTAAGAGGCGTTTTCTATTACTATTTAGCTTGTAATTTTGGTGGTGTTCCGCTAGAGCTTAAAACTGTGACAGATGATGGACGCCATCCTAGAAACACACAAGATGAAGTTTTTGCATCCGTCGCGGCAGATATGAATACAGCAGCAGGATTGCTGCCTTGGAAAGAAGATCTCCCAGCAGCTGAACTTGGTAGAGCGTCAAAAGGAGCTGCGCTAGCTTATGAAGGCAGTGCATTAATGTGGGTAAAGAAGTATACTGAAGCCTTGGGTGTTTTCAATCAATTAAACGGAAAATATCAATTGACACCAAAGTTTCTTGACGTCAACGAATACAACAATAAGAATGGAGTGGAATCTATCTTCGAAATTCAATTTAAGGTTCCTAACGGTTCGGATCAAAGTTGGGGACACTCAAATGATTCGGTTTGGCTTTCTACCTTCGGTATGCCAGAAGAGGTTTCTAATTTTGGATACGACTACGCAGATCCTAAATATTTTAACTCTTTTGAGACCGGTGATACCAGAAGAAGAGCAACGGTAATAGGTCCTGGAGAAACCCACCCTAGCCCAGCCATTAAAATTTCGATGTATGAAAAAGTGATAAAAAATTATACTGTCAATGGCGTTACGATGAATACTTGTGGTACTGTTGCAAAACCTTGGAAAGGTGCAGATGGACAGCGCTCGGGCTACTATGGAGTTAAGTTTTGGCGCGATCCGAATGTAAGCGGCGGTTATGACAGCCCGAACACCATATTTGGTGATCAAAATGCGATCATGATGCGTTATGCTGAAGTGTTGTTGAGTAAAGCCGAGTGCCAGTTTAGAACTGGTGATTCTGCAGGAGCTTTAGCTACCATGCAAATTGTTAGAAATAGAGCATTTGGAGGCACTGCACCAGCACTTACTGGAGATTTGCTTACAAATATTCTAAGCGAATATCGCCATGAACTTGGTGGAGAATTCTCAACTTGGTTTTTATACAGAAGATCTGGAGATCAAATTAAATTTGTAAAGGATACTTACGGAATCAGCGTGCCTACTGGAAAGGATTTAATGCCAATTCCTCAAGCAGTAATTTCAACTAATTCAACAATTACTCAAAACCCTGGTTATTAATTAATTATAATTTTATTAGTCAAGAGGCTGTCTCGAAAGAGGCAGCCTCTTTTTTTGCGTTAATCTTTATAGATCGCTACGCGGTGGGTTCTCATCAAATATGGGATTGGCTTTTTACCTATGGCAGTTTGAAATGAAATAAGTTGAGAAGGTTTTTTTGGCATGTGGCAATCAATGCAGTTGGTTTTAATTAATCCCTTTGCTAAAGTGGCTGCACTGTGTTTGGGGGTTTTATGACAACTCATGCACCTTTGCGAGTAAATAGCTAAACTTGCTTTTCGTGGTTCGTGAATGTTGTGACAACTGTTGCAGGTCAGGTTATTGCTAGAAAGGTAACACTTGCTCTGCATAAGTAAGCCGAGTTGGTTGCCGTGTACATCTGGTTGAGCAGAAGCATCAGAAGAATTGGGTAAGTAGTAGTCGGATAGCTTGTCTCCTGGTTTAAATTTAAACGTAGGTTTTAAAACTAAAACATCATTTCCAGAATGGCATACACCACAAGCTTCCATTTTCTGTTTCCTGGTTAACGAAGTGTATAATGTGATGTATTTTCCCTCCTTTGAATTTGGGTTTTGCAGTTGGAACTCCACATGCTTACTCGCCGGCCCATGGCAGCGCTGGCAGTTGATGCCAAAGATTAAAGAATTGGGTTTCATTTGTTCATCCTGTTTAAATGATCCAGGATTTACAGTTACCGTTTCTACCCCAGAACTGTGACACTGTAAACACCGGCTTTTTATCGGCCTAGAGAAGTTGCCTGTATTGGCGGAAAAACCAGGGCTGTTTACCCATTGATTTGTTTCCCGAAGGTAAGATAGCGGCAATTGGAAAAGCTTATTGTTTTCCCAGTAAGCGAAACTGTATGTTTTTAAACTAGAACCAATAGCAATGTCAAATCGTTTAGCCAGCACTTCCTTGCCATCAACATAAGCAACCTGATATGCGATGCCATTTTTTGTTTCTACTGATACCCGCGTATGATTTTCGAAAATAAAATCTTTATTTTTTGAGTCAGGCCGATTTATCAGAAAACTTGGAGTAACTAGTTGTGAGGTATTGTGGTGGGCATTAAGGGCGTAGGAATCTGTTATAGATTTATGGCATTTTATACATGTTGTTTCTTTTACGTAAGATTTTTCGGCGGCGTCATCGTTACGGTTTGTGTTTAAACATTGTGCACATAGCACTACTATTGCGCTCAAAGTGATAACAATAAGCAGTAAACGTTTTATTTGGTTCATCGCTAAGAATAAGAATTAATTGCAGTCAAGGTCTGTTCTTCAGGCACCAATTAAGAGCTTGCCGAAAGGCATTTCTTTTTCTGCCTACAATTGCTTAAAGTTAACCAATAATTTAAAATTAAGCGTGTTTCCTTTTTTCAAAACAAAATTCTACGCAGAAAAAAATGTTAATTGAATTGATCAACTATCTTATCTCTCAGGTCTAATGGTGCAATCTAATTTAGCTTTTTCAACTCTTTAATTATATCGCTTTCCAAACTCGATGATACTTTTACCAACGGAAGCCTTAAAACATTTTCGCAAATACCCAAGTATTGAAGGGCAGCTTTTACCCCTGCCGGATTTCCTTCTAAAAAAGCAAGTCGGGAAAACTCGATAAGCGATAAATGTACTTTTATAGCATTTTTGAAATCGCCTTGGTTGCAAAGATCTACCATATTTGCCACTTGCTTTGGTAGTGCGTTGCCAATAACCGATATAATACCAGAAGCGCCGACCGCCATCATGGGCAATGTAATTGGATCATCGCCAGAGATCAACAAAAAATCTTCTGGTTTGTCTCTCATAATCTGGTTAAACTGATCAAAATTGCCACAAGCATCTTTTACGCCGATAATGTTTTTAAAATCTTTTGCCAGCCTGCAAATTGTTTCAGCACTCATGTTACTAGCTGTACGGCCGGGTACGTTGTACAAAATTAAATCGAGGGGAGAGATCTCGGCCAACATTTTATAGTGCTGATAAATGCCCTCTTGGGTTGGTCTATTATAATATGGGCTAACAGAAAGAATGGCTTCGTAACCGTTTGTGTCAAAGTTTTTTATATACGCTGCAATGGCCAAGGTATCATTGCCACCAATGCCCGCCACCAATGGTACCCGATTATTGTTAAACTCGGCAACCGAAGCAAAAACCTTGCTTTTTTCTTCGGTAGTCATGGTAGCAGTTTCGCCGGTTGTGCCTAAAACCACAAGGTAGTTTATGCCTTCATCAATTACGTGGTTAACTATTTTTTTTAAGGCGTCAAAATCTACTGCTCCATTTTTATCAAAAGGAGTAACCAATGCAACACCACTGCCATTAAATTTGTTCATTATCTATCATTTTTGATTGAGTGAAATTTGAAAAATAATACCCTTTTTCATTCAATCAATTTTTCCTTAATCCAATTTTTTATGCTTTTATCAAGCTCAAAAGTTCTTCGTCGGTAATGATGGGCACTTTTAACTTCGTGGCCTTTTCTAACTTGGATGGTCCCATGTTGTCTCCTGCCACTAGGTAATCTAATTTGCCCGAAATTCCGCTCAAAATCTTTCCTCCGTTTGCTTCAATTAAGTTTTTTAAGTCATCGCGACTAAACTTTTCGAAAACGCCCGAAATTACAAATGTTTTTCCAATTAATTTATCGCTATCCAACGAAATTATTGTTTCGATCACTTCGAATTGCAAGCCAGCAGTTTTTAGGAGTTCTATTTGATGCAAATGTTCTGAATTACTAAAATAAAGAACAATACTCTCTGCAATCCTTTCGCCAATCTCATCAATAAGAATAAGGTCGTCTGCGGTAGCTGATGCTAAATTTTCGATATTCTTAACTCCAAAAGCCACTTTTTTAGCTACGGTTTCGCCCACATAACGTATACCCAAACCAAACAATACCTTTTCGAATGGCATTTCTTTTGATTTTTCTATCCCAAGTAGCATGTTTTCTATCGATTTCTCGCCAAATCTATCCAACTCTTTTAGCGCTTCTGCCTGGTTGTGTATGGAGTAAAGATCGCTGATGTGCCTCACCAGCCCATTGCGATAAAAAGCTTCTATGGTTTCGTCGCCCAAACCATCAATGTTCATAGCTTTACGCGAAATAAAATGTTGGATTCTGCCAACTATTTGCGGCGGACAACCTTCGTCATTCGGGCAATAATGGACGGCTTCTCCTTCTGCTCTAATGAGTTCTGTGCCGCATTCTGGGCAGTGCGTTGGATAGATGATGCCAAGAGTATTTGGCTTACGCTTTTCTAAATTTACTTTAATAATCTTTGGAATTATTTCGCCGCCTTTCTCTACAAAAACAGTATCGCCTTCGTGCAAGTCTAGTCTTTCGATTTCGTTGGCATTGTGTAAAGTAGCCCTCTTAACGGTTGTTCCTGCTAACTGAACTGGTTTTAAATTTGCCACGGGTGTTACCGCTCCGGTTCGCCCCACTTGGTAAGTTACTTTTTCTAAAATAGTCTCTACTTCTGCGGCTTTGTATTTGTAGCTTATTGCCCAACGAGGCGATTTTGCAGTAAAACCAAGCTCTTCTTGTTGCGCAAAACTGTTTACCTTTAATACGATGCCATCAATATCGTAACTGAGTTTATGGCGCTCGCTTTCCCAAAAGTGTATAAAATCATAAACTTCCTCTATGTTTTTTGCTAATTTGGTATGCTCGCAAACATGAAATCCCCAACTTTTAACTGCATTTAAACTATCCCAGTGGCTTTTAAATTTGTGATGGTCTGTGTAAAGAAAATAAATAAACCCATCTAATGGCCTTTTTGCCACCTCAGCGCTGTCTTGCATTTTAACGGTGCCCGACGCAAAGTTACGTGGATTTGCATAAGCTATTTCGCCTATTTCTTCACGTTGCGCATTTAGGCGTAAAAATGCGGCCTTATGCATAAAAATCTCTCCACGTATCTCAAAATGTGCTGGAGCATCTGTAGCCTTAATAAAATGCGGAATAGTTCTAATGGTTTTTACGTTGGCCGTAACATCATCGCCCTGCTTGCCGTCGCCGCGCGTAACACCGCGAACAAGCTTACCATCTTGGTAGGTAAGGCTAATAGACAGACCATCAAATTTTAGCTCACAAACGTATTCAAAATTGTCTCCGATAGCTTTTCTTATACGTTCATCAAAATCACGAAGATCCTGTTCGTTGTAGGTATTGCCCAACGATAACATTGGATATTTGTGTTTTACGGTTTCAAAATTTTTGGTAATTTCTCCACCCACATGCACGGTGGGAGAATTAGCAGCCATAAAATTTGGGTTTTCTTTTTCGAGTTTTGCGAGCTGTGCAAGTTTTTGGTCAAACTCGAAATCCCCAATGCTGGGCATAGCCAACACGTAGTAGTTGTAATTGTGCTGATTTAATTCGGTAACCAGCGCATCCATTTGTTCTTTTATGTTGTTGGAAGACATGGTGCAAACTTAGGCATTTGGCGAACCATTGCAATGAAATTGTGGCTAATAATTGGCTGTTTGGATTAAAACATCTTTGTTGAGATGCTCATTTATTCTAGCTCAGTAATATTAATTTGGTTTTGATTTGATCGAATATTTGATGGAAGTTAGTGCTCAATTCTTTCTTAAATAGCGCTAAAACTTCTGTAAGCTTTTCTCTTTGAATGCTGTCTAGCCCGATGGGCCAAAGCCGTAAACAAATTTGATTTAACGCATAACTTATACTTTCTAATTTTTGGTAGGTAAACAGATATTGGCTATCTAAAAACTTGTCTAAAAAAATAAAAAAAGTGTCTACATGTTTTAATCCTACTTTAATTAAAAAAGACTTCAGGTCGGCGTGGTCAACATTGTATAACGAGGTATAGAATTTTTTTACGCTTACTATTTTCTGCTCCATTAAAATATGATCTAACAAAAGTTCTAGACCAATGTGTGCTAAGAACGATGGACGGATTTCCGTATCGCTTAAAAGCGGAATTAAGAGCGGTTTGAGTTTAGCCGTTTCTTCTTGAAAAAAAATGGACGAGTGGAAAGTTTTATCAACAAGCAAATGTTTGTTCCACCCGTTTAAAATTTGCATTTCATTGCCATTATATTCTTGTTTCACTTTGTTTGGAAACAAGTTTGCATCTGGTACAGCATTTTTAACCAGGTCTGGTAAAACAGAGCCAATGATCAGAAAATTATTATCGCTAGCTCTATCAAAGTAGTAATGTGATAGAAAGTTCATCTTGCAAGATAATATTTTTATCGCTGATTATGGAGAAGTTGAATAAGTTGGATTGCTGTTGTTAACTATTGTTTTGTACTTCAAGTCTTTATATATTTAAGGTAAGATTAAACAATATGCCACAAAATAAAATTCACAAAATACTTTCTCTTGATGGTGGTAGTTCTTGGGCAATTTACAGCTGTAGTGGCTAATTTCGAACCTGGCGGAAAGAAATGATGGTAAGCTTAACACGTTAATTGGTCACGCAAATTTTCTGGAGGCTGCGGCCGATTTTAAATCTTGGTTTTCAAATAGCCCCGAAAGCTTGCCATAAACGCGAGTAAAATTTTATCTTTGCTGCCTAATATAAAAAGCGTTTTAAAATGATAAATTTTGTTGAGGAGTTAAGGTGGCGAGGAATGTTGCATGATATTATGCCAGAAACCGAAGAAAAACTAATGCAGGGTATGGCATCTGGTTATATTGGGTTTGATCCCACTGCAGATTCTTTGCATGTTGGCCATTTGACCCAAATAATGACGTTGATTCATTTTCAAAAAGCTGGCCATAAGCCTTATGCTTTAGTAGGTGGCGCCACGGGTATGGTAGGAGACCCATCTGGCAAATCTGCCGAACGAAATTTACTCGACGACGAGACGCTAAACCATAACTTAACCCAATTAAAAAAGCAATTGGCAAAGTTTCTAACTTTTGAGGAGGAAGGAAACGGCGCAATGATGGTAAACAATGCCGATTGGTTTAAGAATATCGGCTTTTTAGAATTTGTTAGAGATATTGGGAAACACATTACCGTTAATTACATGATGGCCAAAGATAGCGTTAGAAAGCGCCTGGATGGCGAGACCGGAATGTCTTTTACAGAATTTACTTACCAACTGGTACAAGGTTACGATTTCTATTATTTATGGAAACACCACAATTGTAGTTTGCAAATGGGTGGCTCAGATCAGTGGGGCAATATTGTTACTGGTACCGAGTTGATTCGTAAAAAAGATGCTGGTACAGCTTATGCCTTAACTACTCAGCTTATTAAAAAAGCCGATGGAACAAAATTTGGCAAGACAGAAAGTGGAGCGGTTTGGTTAGATGCAGAAAAAACATCACCCTATAAGTTTTATCAGTTTTGGTTAAATGCATCAGACGATGATGTGAAAAAGTGGATTAGAATATTTACGCTTAAAGACCAGATTGAAATAGAAAAGCTAGAGGAAGAGCACAATATTGCGCCACATTTGCGTGTTTTGCAGAAGGCGCTAGCAGAAGACATTACGGTAAAGGCTCACTCTGCTGAAGCGCTGGAGACGGCTATTAAAACATCTAATTTCTTGTTTGGTAATGAGCCATTAAGTTTTTTAAGCACGTTCAATGATCAGCAAGTGTTAGAGATTTTTGAAGGAATACCACAGTTTGATGTGTCTTTAAGTGATTTTGGCACAGGCATAGATGCGGTAACGTTATTGGCAGAAAAATCTTCGGTGTTTTCTTCTAAGGGAGAAGCTAAGAAATTTATTCAAGGAGGAGGATTGTCGGTAAATAAGGAAAAAGTGTTGGATGTTGCGCATGTATTTGAAAAGATGGATTTAATCAATCAAAAATTCATCATCATACAAAAAGGGAAAAAGAATTATTTCCTGATTTCTGCTGTTTAAGTGCGATAATGTTAAAAGTATTGATTTGATTTTTTTAATCAGACAAAAAGTATATATTTGTGTATGATTGTCTGATTTATGAAAAACAAAACAGAAACACCAAGTGCAAAAGAACCAGTAGCTGCATACGCAAGTTTGGTTTACAATCCAATGTCGGTAATTTTTGGGGCTGGTTATGCCAATGCTACAGATTTTGATCTCTTAGTACTGGCGCGTAAAGGCATATCAAAAAAAGCTTTAACCACCTTGGCCAAGCAAATTGCATTAACTTTAGAAGAAATAGCTAAAGTTTTGCATATTTCTGAACGTACCTTGCAACGTTACGAGCCAACAACTTTGGTGAAAACAGAATATGCAGATAGGGCCATAGAATTAGCCCGTTTATACGAGCGAGGCATAGATGTTTTAGGTAGTCAAGAGGCGTTTAATAGCTGGTTAAAAACGCCAAACTATGCACTTGGCAACGAAATTCCTTTACATTTACTAGATACACACATAGGTTTTACAATGGTTTTTGATGTGCTTGGCCGCATAGAACATGGCATTTTTAGCTAATGCTGGTGTATCGAATTTCTTCCCCTACTTATATTGAAGATTTAAGTGGTGCGGGCTCTAAGCAATTTGGAGGTAGATGGAACGAAAAAGGAACAGCCATGGTTTATTTTGCGGCAGCAAGAGCAATGGCGGTAATGGAGGTTTTGGTACATGTAAGGCCAGAGCAGATCGCAAAGGAATTTGTATTGGCAGTTTTCGAATTGCCAGATACCGATATTTTTACGGTAAATATTGAAGATTTGCCGAAAGATTGGAAGCTTTTGGAACAAGCAGATGAGTTAAAGAAGATTGGAAATCGATTTATCAAGGGCCAGAAATATTTAACCATGCGTGCCCCCTCTGCCATTTTAGAGGAAGAATATAACATCCTGTTAAATCCTGCTCATCCTTTAGCCAAAAATGTAAAACTTGTTGATCGCCGTCCGTTTAAATTTGACAGACGTTTTAAAGGTTAGCTTACTGCACCAGCAAATTGCAGCCTCGAACATCAGAATGATCAAACCTGCCTAGCACTTCAAAGCTGTCGTCTTCGTTTAGTCTGCCTAAATCTTGCGTGGCAATAAAAGAACAACTGTTTATATTGGCTAAATCTACTACATTTATCCCTCCTGTTTTTCCTCTTTTTACATAGCTAAAAGGGTCATTAACATCTCTAACAAAAATTTTCATCCAAGGCGGACAAACAAATACTCCATCGCCCAAAGAGTAAGCTTGAGATAGCAGTTCGGTCATTCCGTATTCGCTGTGTATCTTTTCTACGCCAAAGCCCTCAGTAAGCTGCTGGTGTAATGCTTCTCTTACCATTTCCATTCGCTTTCCTTTCATGCCCCCTGTTTCCATAACAATAAGTTCTGGGAAATTTACATCGTACTTGTCTATAAAATCTAATAGCGCATAAGTTACGCCTATCAATAATGTTTTTTGTTTAGCTGCTTTTAATCGCATCAGTACATCAAATAAACCTGCATCGTCATTTAAAAAATAGCCGCTTTGCGAGTTATTACTTTTTGCGATTAAATCATCTACCATATAAATAAGAGAGGATCCATTTCTTTCTTGGTACGAGGGCAACAGCGCTAAAAAGCAAAATTCGGTAATGTTTCCGTAGAAATGATCAAAGGCGTTTAGGTAACTTTTTTCATATAGGCCAACATCTGTTACAGCATGTTTACTTTGCGTCATTCCGGTGGTTCCAGAGCTGGTAAATAGGATGTCGGCTGGTTTGTGAGAACTTACAATGTTTTGGTTTTTAAAAAACTCGATTGGAAGAAACGGGATTTCCTTGGGCGTTTGAATGCTATTTACATTACACCCTAAGATAGAAAGGTAATTTGCATAGGTGGTGCAGGCAATTGCTTGGTGTCGAAATACCTGTATTGCATACTCGTTAAAGCCTTTGGTACTTTTAATCTCGAAAATCCTGTCGGGTTTAAAATTCACCCAGCAAAAATACGAAGCGTAAATTAAGTTTTCTGATTTTTTTTAACCAACATCGAAATTCTAAACTGATAGCCACAGTAGCCGCTAATTCCTGCAACTAAACCTCCCAAAAAACCAGTTATGAGTAAGAGCAGCCACCAAATATTTACCTGCAACATTATGGCAACTCTACTTGCTAAAATATTGTCGTTTGGGATGGTCTTAAAAAGTGCATAACCTATCCAAAGCAAGAAGATGGCAAAAAAAGACTGCCAAAAGGCTATCCTTCCAGTTTTTCCGATAATACCACAGGTTGCAAAAGAGATGACAACAATAATCCACCAGGGTAATATGAGTTGAAGTAGGAAACATACAATGATAATTGCGATGAAGACCATAGTTATTTAGATAGGATGGTTAATTTGGTGATGATTTTTGCAGATTTATCGTCGGCAGATTTCATTAAATAAAGATCATAGAGCTGATTATTGGCCCAAGTGTCTATCATATCGTCGTAGAATTTACTGCCTGGATTGCCAGATTGCCCGCCCGGAAAAACGCCATGCCCTTTTGGTGTTTTGCCAAGTTCTACTACCATACGCCACGATGGGCCGTTGGTTTCGCTAATGGCATCGATAGTGCTTTTTGCTCCACCAATGTATAGGGTTTTAGAACCAAATCCAGGTATTTTAGCCAAATGTGGCACATGGGTTTCTTTAACGTTAGCCCAATCCCATTTTTTGCCTATTGGGCCAAACCTTTTTTCCAAGCTGTCGCATGCGTATTTTAGAGATTCGTTTACCAAATCGGTAAGGGTTTCTTTTTGAGGCGTGTTTACATTGTCGAACCATTTAGAATTGGGTTCGTTCAAAATCATTTCTACTGTTCGGTCTCTGGATGGATAACGCATCGGGATGCCCGCAATGGTAAAGTCATCATTCCATATATTGTACATTAGGCGCTGGTTCCAAATTTCGAAAACACTCGCTGCAATTTCATCCGCATTATACCGCTTGTTCCATTTGCTTAAATCATCGAATGCCTCTTTTTGGGTTCCATTTAGTTTCTCTATGGAGACAAGGCTTAAAAGCTTTGGCAAAATGTTTTGGGCCAAAATGCTGTAACTATCTCCTTGCATTAACCTTATGCTATCCAGCGTAGCGTTTTTCATGGCGGTTAACTTGTCATTAATGCGTTTGCCGCGTTCGTAACTTCCAAATTCCCAATTAATAAAGTATGGGTAAGTTTTATCTGTAGAAGATTGGTTGGCCGAACTCACAAATCCACGAGGTGGGTTTTTTACCGTTGGGTTTTGGTCTGCAGGAATAAATCCGTGCCAATCGTATGCAGGGTCGCTACCATCTAAAATAAATTTCCCCTGATCCGGCCATTTCAACGGAAATTTTCCATTCGGGGTAATGGAGATGTCGCCTTTTACACTAGCAAATGCAAAATTTTGCGCAGGCGCGGTGTAATACGTTAGTGCTTTCCGATAGTCTTCGTAGTTTTTTCCCCTGTTTAAATAGTAAAAGGTCATCAGTTCATCCGATTCATCGTGCGCAATCCAACGCAAAGCATCGCCCACAGGCACATTATTTGCGCGGGCAAAGTCCGGTTTTTGGAAATACACAACGGGGCCTTGGTTGGTGTAATAAACGGTATCAACTTCGTCTTTTGCTCCTCGAATTTTTATTTTCTCAAAACGAGTGGTTGTATTATTCCACTTATTGTTGTACCAGAACTGCTGATGCGTGCTGTCTTTAAATTTAGTCTGATAAAAATCTAGCACATCTGCTGCAACATTGGTAACGCCCCAAGCAATATCTTTGTTAAAGCCAATAACAATTCCTGGTGCGCCTGGCAATGAAACGCCGTAGGTGTTAATACCGGGTGCAGAAAGTTGTATCTGGTACCAAATAGAAGGTAGTGTTAAATCTAAGTGTGGATCATTGGCTAAAATTGGGTAACCCGATGCCGTTTTAGATCCAGAAAGTGCCCAGTTGTTGCTGCCAATTCCGTCAATTTTTTGCGTTTGTTTTACATCGCCGGTTGTGGCGTTTATAAAAGATTGTGGTGTTTTTGGAATAGCTAAGGGGTTAAAATCCCATGGCGTACCTACCGGGATAATCGGATCTTCCTTATATGGGTAGTCTGGAAAAAGATTTTTCACCACGTCTGGACCGTATTTTTTTAAAATATTGGTCATGTAAAACTCGTCAGAGCCCATAGCCAATACCGAAGACATTTGCTTTAGCAGCAAAGCGCACTTTATGGGCGTCCAGGGTTCTGGTTTGTAATCTAAAATTTTGTATTCTATAGGGTAGTTGGCCTTAGAAAGTTTTTGGATATAAGCGTTAATGCCATCGGTATAAGCCAATACCATTTCTTTCGATTTTGGGTTAGCCATCATGCCTTTTAAAGTGTTTTCTGCTCCGTAAACCATGCCCATGCGCCGCTGATAACGATCTACCTCTATTGCTTTTTTTCCAACAATTTCCGACAGTCGACCTGCTGCATACATGGTTTGGAAATCCATTTGCCAAAGGCGATGCATGGCGGTAACGTAACCTTGAGCAAGATAAAGATCATGGTCATTTTTAGCGAAAATGTGAGGAATCATCCTATCGTCAAAAGAGATTTTAATTTCTTCTCTCGCGCCCTTTATTTTTATGGTGTGGTTAAAACTGAAATGATTGTTCTCTGCATTTTGCCAAAAGCCCATAAAAGGGTTCAAAAATTTTAACAACGGGGGTAGCGGTCCCAAACCTGTATTTAACAAGACTGCCAAAACAATGGGTACGATAATGCAAAATACGGCTTTAATCTTATTCATTCGAATTGAGGTGAAAATAATTTAAATTAGTTTGAAGATATTGGCTAGCATTATGTTGCAAATTACTACAATCAAGACAGCAATCAAAATTAAAATATTTATAAAATATTATGCATGCATAATTTGTTTAATTGGATAAAACCCACTAAGTTTATAAGACCAAATAAGTTCTAACCAAAATCTTAAATTTATGAGCAGAATGTTTACCCGATTAGGCTGTGTAGCATTAATGCTATTCAGCGCAGCTTTAACGCTGCATGCGCAAACCCATAGGGTAAGCGGTACGGTAACCGATAAGGATACCAAAGAACCAGTAGTTGGCGCTAGTGTGGTTATTGTTGGGCAATCTGGCGGCACTTCTACCAACAGTGCAGGTGAGTTTACATTTACAACGTCTGCAAAATTGCCCTTTCCATTAGTGGCAAGTAGCGTTGGGTTTGGCCGAGAAGAGAAGCAAATTACCGGAAGCACTACTGGCATTTTCTTTGAGCTTGGAACGGCTATTACGCTGGGCGGAGACGTAGTGATTTCTGCTTCGAGAACACCAGAGAGAATTTTAGAATCGCCGGTTACCATAGAGCGTATCAATGCAGAAGCACTTAAGGAAATTCCTGCGCCCTCTTTTTACGATGGTTTGGCCAACTTAAAAGGAGTGGAGGTAAGTACACAAAGTTTGACGTTTAAATCTATAAATACTCGCGGCTTTAATAGCAACGGCAATACCCGTTTCAATCAATACGTAGACGGTATGGACAATCAAGCGCCAGGCCTAAATTTTTCTGTTGGAAACATTGTGGGCATGACAGAGCTTGATGTAGATAATGTAGAATTATTGCCCGGTGCGTCTTCTGCGCTTTATGGCGCAGGTGGCATTAGTGGTACGTTGTTAATGACTTCGAAAGATCCTTTTCGTTACCAAGGTGCAAGCTTTCAATATAAAACAGGCATTAACCATGTAAATGACGGCAATACGAGTACAAAGCCGTACAACCAGTTAGATGTTCGCTTGGCAAAATCTTGGAACAATAAGTTTGGGGTAAAAACATCTTTCTCGTTTTTGCAGGCCAGAGATTGGTCGGCAAGCAACACCAGTAATTTCGATAGAATTGGAAGAACTGCAAAACCTGGAGACAGAAATTCTGATCCAAACTATGACGGGATAAATGTATACGGTGATGAAATTAGCCAGAACATGATCAACGTATCTCAAAGTGTGGAGGCAAAAACAAGGGCAGGTATTTTGGCTGCTACAGGTGGCGCCCTAAATATTCAGAACACGCTAAATTTATTGCCAGCAAATACACCTTACGCAAGCTACGTTGGTTTTGTAAATGCAAATATTCCGGCTGCCCTTAGGCCAACGGTTTTAAATGGTTATCTTCCGTTTTACTATGGTCTAAAAAATAACCTAATTCCAAATCAGTTTGTCTCTAGAACTGGGTATGCAGAGCGAGATTTGGTAGATTATGATACCAAATCCCTAAAAACATCTAGTGCTGTTTATTATAAATTTACGCCTACCATCCAAGCCATTGCTCAGGTAAATTATGGTACAGGAACTTCGGTTTACACCGGCACAGATAGGTATTCTTTAAGAGATTTTAGCATTGGCCAATATAAATTAGAACTGCGCGGAGATGATTTTTTCTTGAGAGCTTACACTACTCAAGAGCGTTCTGGTAAAGCTTATAACGCAACCATTTTAGGTACTTTCATTAACGAGGCTTGGAAGCCCTCCACCACGTGGTTTCCGCAATACATCGGGACCTACCTAGCTACCGGCTCCTACGCAACTGCACGAGCTGCAGCAGATCAAGGTAGGTTTTTGCCAGGAAGCCCGAGTTTTGAAACGGCGAAAGACAACATTACTAGCAAATCAATCGGGCCGCAAAACGGAGCAAAGTTTAACGATAAAACAAATCTTTACCACTACGAAGGGCTGTACAATTTTACAAGTTTACTAAACAATGTGGTCGATGTTCAGGTTGGCGCTTCTTATCGCGATTACTTTTTGCACTCTGATGGAACTATTTTTGACGATGCAACTAGATCGATTGTGATTTCTGAGTACGGAGCTTTCGCCCAAGTGGGCCGTAAGTTTAGCGACCTATTTAAGCTTACCGTTTCTGGAAGATATGACAAGAGCAAAAACTTCGAGGGTAGGTTTACGCCTAGGGTAACCGGTGTTTTTACCGTTGCCAAAAATAATAACATACGGGTCTCTTATCAAACGGCCTTTAGAAATCCTACTACACAAGATCAATACATAGATTTGGCAGTTGGCGGCGGTTCCACAAGGCTAATTGGTGGATTGCCAGAATTGTTAAACAAATACAATCTTTATGATAATAAAGGTGTTACGGCACAAAGTTATAGAGCGTTTCTAGCAACTGTTGCAGCTGGCACGCCGAATCCTGGCGTATTGGAAGAATATTCTTTTTCTGCGCAAGCGTTAAAACCCGAAAGTGTGCAAGCGTTGGAACTGGGATATAAAGGTTTAATTGTTAAAAATTTGTTGATAGATACCTATGGATATTATAACATTTACAAAGATTTTATTGGCGGAGTAGATTTATATCAAAACCCCACTACCAATGCGGTAAAGTTTAGTGTGGCGACCAATACACCTGGAAACGTAAAAAGTTATGGAGGTGCATTCGGACTAGAATATCTTATTCGCAAGCTTAACCTTAGTGGAAACGTTTCTTACAATAAACTTAGCCAGTTGCCAGAAAACATCATCAATACCTTCAATACACCAGAAATTAGATACAATTTGGGTATCGGTAGTAAGGAGATTTTCAAAAATGTTGGTTTCAACGTTCAATATCGTTGGCAAGATAAATTCTATTGGAATTCTACATTCGTATCTGGCGAAGTACCAGCATTTTCAACTGCCGATGCACAACTGAACTTAAAAGTGCCTTCGATAAATTCTGTATTCAAAATTGGTGGATCTAATATTCTAAATAAATATTACATCACATCTTATGGAAATCCAGATGCAGGCGCGGTTTATTATGTTTCGGTAAGTTTTAATCCATAACAAATTCATCAAACAAAATTACTTACTGCACAGCATTCATCGCCTTTGTATTTTTTTTACAAAGGCGATATTTTTGGATTTAATACTGCATTTTTGTAAAATATTTGTATTATAGTATTTTAAAGCTCTCAATTCTATAAAACATTACACTTAATTTAGATGAAATTGGAAGACAACAAACCGGAAGAAGTAGACGAATTAATTGAGAAAGAAAAGGAGATTCAACACTTAAATAATCCGGTAGATATATCTGTAAAGCCCATCGTTAAACAATATTTGGGCGCTGTGATAGATGTTAAGAAAGACGGTAATAAGTATTATTTCTCTGATGGAAATGCTTCGGTAGAGGTAAGGGTAGTTAGCGACGAAATAATTAGGGTGCGCTTGGCACCTCACAGCGTTTTTTTAGATGATTTTTCTTATGCTGTTCCAGAGGTAGACCAAAAAGTGTCTGTTTTTAAAATGGAAGAGTATGAAGATTATTATACCATCTCTACTCATGCGGTAACCTGTAAAATAGAAAAGGCAACTTTTCACATCTCTTTTCTAGATAACTTGAGCAACCTTGTTATGGTAGATGAACCAAATTCTATGCATTGGGAAGAGAATATAGAGTTTGGGGGCTACTATGTTTATGCAACCAAAAAATGTAATACCGAAGAAAACTTTTTCGGCCTTGGTGATAAATCAGGGAATTTTAATTTGCGTGGACGTCGTTTTGAGAACTGGAACACTGATGCTTATTCTTATGGCTGGGATCAAGACCCTTTGTACCGAACCATTCCGTTTTATATTGGCGTACATAGTGGTGCCGCGTACGGTATCTTTTTCGATAATACGTTTAAATCGTATTTCGATTTCGGAAAAGAAGATTCCAATAAAACCAGTTTTTGGTCAGACGGAGGTGAATTGCAATACTATTACATACACGGCCCACACATGATGGATGTAGTTAAACGCTACGCCCTCCTTACAGGTACGCATCCAATGCCACCAAAGTGGACATTAGGCTATCAACAATGTCGTTGGAGCTATTATCCAGAAGAGAAAATAAAGGATATTGCAAAGCAATTTAGAGATAGGAAAATTCCTTGCGATGCCATTTATCTTGACATTGATTACATGGATGGTTATCGCTGTTTTACCTGGAATAAAAAATATTTTCCGGACCCTAAACGGATGATCAAGGAGTTGGCAGATGACGGTTTTAAAACCGTTGTGATGATAGATCCCGGCATAAAGGTAGATGATGATTATTGGGTTTTTAAAGAAGGAAAAGAAAACAAATATTTCTGTAGAAGAAGCGATGATTATTTTATGGAGGGGCATGTTTGGCCTGGGCGATGCCAATTTCCAGATTTTACAAATCCGGAAGTGCGCAGCTGGTGGGGCAATTTGTATAAAGAATTGGTAGATATGGGTGTTGCCGGGTTTTGGAACGACATGAACGAACCAGCGGTATTTGGTTCGGGCACTTTCCCAAATGACGTGAGGCACAACTACGATGGTCATCGCGGTTCTCACCGTAAGGCGCACAATGTTTATGGTATGCAAATGGTTAGGGCCACATACGAAGGTTTGAAAAAAATAATGCGCAACAAAAGGCCTTTTACCATAACCCGTGCGGGGTATGCTGGTGTGCAGCGTTTTGCAAGCGTTTGGACCGGAGATAACATTGCATCTTGGGAGCATTTAAAAATTGGAAATATTCAGTGCCAACGATTGGCAGTTTCTGGCGTTTCTTTTTGCGGAACAGATATTGGTGGATTTAGTGGCGAGCCAGATGGCGAATTGTTTAGCCGTTGGATACAACTTGGCGTATTTTCTCCCTTTATGCGGGCGCATTCTGCAGGAGATACAGCAGAAAGAGAACCTTGGAGTTTCGGACAATTTTACGAAGACATCAACAGAAAATTTATCGAGCTTCGTTATAAAATGATGCCTTATCTGTACTCTGTTTTTTGGGAACATCACCGCTACGGATTTCCAATTTTGCGCCCGTTGGTAATGTTGGATCAAGAAAATATTGGCAATCATTACAGGCAAGATGAGTTTTGCTATGGCGATAAACTCCTTATTTGCCCGGTATTAGAGCAAGGAGCAACGGCTAGAACGGTCTATTTGCCTAAGGGAACTTGGTATAATTTCTGGACTCACGAAGTGCTTGAAGGAGAAACGGAGCATGTTGTAGAGGCCCAAATAGATAGCATGCCTATATTTGTTAGGGCCGGAACGGTTTTGCCGCAGTATCCGGTTATGCAATATGTTAATGAAACCCCGATTACAGAGTTAGAATTGAACATTTATTACAGCAGCTACGAAGTAAATTCTTTCTTGTTCGAAGACCATGGCGATACCTTTGCCTATGAGCAAGACATTTACATGGAAAAGAAGTTTGTTTTAAAGGGCAATTTAGAAAGTTTAACAATACAACAGGGTATAGAAGGTTTATATACGCCTAATTATGAGGCATATAATTGTAATGTGGTGGGTGTAATGTTTGCGATAAATAAAATTATAGTAGATGATGAGGAAATTAAGAATTTTTTTATAGATGATGAAAAAACGTTGCATTTTAAATGCAATAAAAACTTTTCAAAAATTATCATCAATTGATAACCATCTCTTTTAATCTTGGTGGCAAAAAGGTCTGATTTTTTACTTTATCTAGAATTAATTATCACAAGTAATAAAAACAATATCTCAAATATAGGTTTTAGCTTTATGCTTTGTGCATTTTGCTTTCAGCCTTTATAAAAAGCGTTAAATTATGGCTGCAAAGAAAATGTCTTCATCCAATGTGGGCGAACAAAAGGTTGAGGTAAAAAGTAGAGCAAAAGCAGAAAAGGCGCCTGAAAAAAAAGCGGTTATTAAAAAATCTACAGTCAAAAAAATAGCTGTGGATCAGATTGATAAGAACAAGCCTGTTTGGATTTTTAGTTTATTTACCGATTTCGACATCGACCTATTTTTGATGGGTAAACATTTTCGTTTATATGAGAAAATGGGTGCTCAACTGCAAACCATTGAGTCTGTAGCCGGAACTTACTTTGCCGTTTGGGCGCCGAACGCAACTTTTTTAAGTGTAGTAGGAGATTTTAACGGCTGGGATAGAGAAACGCATGCGTTGTACAAACGTTGGGATAAATCTGGTATTTGGGAAGGATTTATACCTCATGTGGGGCAAGGAGAAATTTATAAATATTTTGTAAAGGGCTTTGATGGTTCCGAGTACGAAAAGGGCGACCCGTATGCACGTCGTTGGGAGCATCCGCCAAGAACAGCTTCTATTGTTTGGCAGAGTGATTATAGCTGGAAAGATGCATCTTGGCTAAAAAAACGCCCAAAGTTAAATGCATTGGATCAGCCATGTTCTGTTTATGAAATTCACCTCGGTTCTTGGCAAAGAAGTCCAGAAAACCCAGAACTCGTTTTAAATTGTAGAGAAATTGCCAAAACCTTGGTGCCGTATGTTAAAGAAATGGGCTTTACGCACGTAGAGCTTATGCCTGTAATGGAATACCCTTACTATCCAAGCTGGGGTTATCAAATTACCGGCTATTTTGGTGCTAGCTCTAGGTATGGCAGTCCCGAAGATTTAAAGTTTTTGATCGATGAACTTCATCGTGCCGATATTGCAGTTATTTTAGATTGGGTGCCTTCGCATTTCCCAGGAGATAGACACGGGCTTTATGAATTTGACGGAACTCATTTGTACGAACATGCCGATATGCGCAAAGGATTTCATCCCGATTGGAAATCGTATATTTTCAATTATGATAGAAACGAAGTCAGGTCTTTTCTAATCAGTAATGCCATGTTTTGGATGGATCAATTCCATGCCGATGGGTTGCGGGTTGATGCGGTTGCTTCTATGCTTTACTTTAATTTCTCTAGAGAGGACGGCGATTTTGGTACCAACGAATTTGGTGGGTGCGAAAATTTAGGCGCGATTAAGTTTCTTCAAGATTTAAACGAATCAGTTTATGGCAACTTCGAAGGCGTACAAACCATTGCAGAAGAAAGTAGTACCTATCCTGGTGTTACTTCGCCGGTTTACGCTGGTGGGTTAGGCTTTGGAATGAAGTGGATGATGGGCTGGATGAACGACACCCTCAAATATTTCAAGTTAGACCCAATCGAACGGAAACATCATCATTATAGCTTAGCTTTTAGCATAGGTTATGCGTTTTCTGAAAACTTTATGCTACCTTTTTCTCACGATGAAGTAGTACATGGTAAATCTCCGATGCTCTTTAAAATGCCCGGTGATGAGTGGCAAAAAGCAGCTAATGTTAGGGCATTGTATGGGTATATGTTTACGCATCCCGGTGCAAAGCTGTTGTTTATGGGCAACGAGTTTGGCGATACGAGTGAATGGGATCTATGGAAATCGCTCAACTGGGATTTGCTGAAATTTGCACCTCATAAAGGTATTCAGGAAACGGTAAAGGCCTTAAATTTTTTATATAGAAACGAACCAGCCTTGTATGAGCTAAATTACTCTTACGAAGGTTTTGAGTGGTTAGATGCAGATAACACCAACGATTCCGTTTTTGTGTATATGCGTAAAGGTAAAAAGCCAAATGATACCCTAATTGTGGCGTGTAATTTTACGCCGGTAGTTAGAGAAAATTATAAAATTGGTGTGCCATTCAAAAATAAATGGAAGGAATTATTTAATACAGATGCTGAAAAGTTCTACGGAAGCGGACGACTGAACGTTGGTGATTTAGAGACAAGAGAAGAGCATTACAACAATCAAGAGTTTTGTATTACGGTAGATTTGCCGCCACTTGGAGTGGCTATTTTTAAGAGTAAATAGAATTTTACGTTTAGCTTTAAGAATCTGTGTTGCTCAAATTTTAAAATTTTTGCCAAAAGAATATTTTAAGAATACAGAACATTTATTTTGCATTTACGTTTAGAATCTGTTCATTCGGTGTAAATTACCCAAGTGATTTTTTTTCGATACATGACAAAAGAAGACAAAATTTTATTGACCGCACGCTACGTAGAGGGAGATATGAATTCTTTTGAACAGTATGAGTATGAACTGCGTTTAAAAAACGAGCCCGATTTAAATGAGCACTTAAAAGATTACAAAGAAATTCATGAAAATTTTCGACTGCAATTACCCCTTATCGCAAGTCAGCAGTCGTTTTTTCCACCACGTACGCAAAACACAAAACATTATCGGGTAGAAGAACCCGATGTTTTGCCCGTTAAATCTATTTTAAAATGGTTTTTAGCAATTGCGGCTGGTATTATGACCGTTTTTTTAATATGGGCGCCTTGGAATACGAATTTGTACAGGAGTTACGCATATTACGAAAAAATTGGTGTGCCCAAAAGCTTTTTAGGCGATACCGTTGCGATGCACAAAGCGGTGTACCTGTATAATAATGGCAGTTATTTGTTGTCCAGCC
Source organism: Pedobacter sp. UYP30 (assembly GCF_040547165.1). Taxonomy (NCBI): domain Bacteria; kingdom Pseudomonadati; phylum Bacteroidota; class Sphingobacteriia; order Sphingobacteriales; family Sphingobacteriaceae; genus Pedobacter; species Pedobacter sp. UYP30. The sequence continues at coordinate 173,308 of NZ_JBEPPD010000004.1, forward strand.
ATTTGCTTGCGGCACAACATATTAAAAATCCTGATAACGCAGAACTGGCATACGCCTATAGCAATACATTAATAGAAACCGCCCATTTACTCGAAGCACGTGAAATATTGGAAACGGTTGTTGCCAGAAATGCCGATGTAAAGTATTTTGCCGAGTATTCTATGGCTTTAAGCTATGTAAGGGAGGATAATGCCACAGAGGCAAAGATTTGGCTGGACAAGATCCCAAAACTGACTAAAGCTTATCCCGTGGCCGCAGAGCTAAGAAGTCATTTGTAAAAAGATCGGCAGGCATGCAGAAAAAAATTCTTCGCACGTTTTAAATATTCCAAATTGAATTGCTTTTTTAAGCATTTTAGCGGACAATTATCTAGTTGTTTAGGTTGTTACACCCAATTAACCTCAGTATTTCTAAATCTATTTTTCTGATTTAATTTTCATTATGGCGGCTCTTCATAAAATGGGTATAAATTGATGGACAATCAAAGTTCTTTTATTCTAATGTACAAAACTTACGCTGCACCTTTATATGGTGTTATTTTAAAATGGGTTGGTAATGGGGAAGCAGAGAAGCAAATTTTAGAAGATACTTTTACACAGGTTTGGAAAAACGGGGCTTCATTGCTGTTTCTTCAACTGAAACCATTTTCTCAACTTCACCTAATTGCCGAGCGGTTTAGTAAAAGGCATTTGGTAAACTGATGTTTTTGTAGACACTTTTGGCCCGCTGATACAAGCGTCATTATAAAAATCTCCATAAAAAAACTGCCATGTTCAAATATGGGCCATAAGCTAATTTGCTTTTTAATAAATCTCGATAAGTTAATAGAATAAGTTTTCTAAAATTTGTTTTTTAGGTGTGGTTTTAGCTATCTAGCAACGAAAAATTAAATTATAAGACGAAATCTCAGCGAAGTTCGCACCTCAATTTTGACATTACCTATCAGGTTATGAAAATAATTTTGCGACCAAATGTCTAGTGTTTTTGGTTTTTTAGGACAATCCTCGATAAAGCCAATCTTTTATTTTACATTTATTTATGCAGAAAAAAAAAGCCTTCAGATTTTCATCTAAAGGCTTTTAATTCTTGTAGCGGGGAGCAGGATCGAACTGCCGACCTCAGGGTTATGAATCCTGCGCTCTAACCATCTGAGCTACCCCGCCAAGGAGTCGGTGTTAATAAAAAAAATAGAAATAAGTCAATTGCGTATTTATTCCTACCAATAATCCAAAAAATAGTTATCTTACAAGTTCTGTAGTGTGGCTATTTTTTAGAGTTGCAAATATAGAATAAATTACCTTTCTTTAGAAAAATAAAGGAAAAAAAATAATCAGATAGCGACCTTGTGACTAAATTAGCATGGCAGAAAAAAAGAAATTTACGATTGAATACGAAGTAAAGTCTTCACCTAGAATATTGTACACGTTTATTAGCGAGCCCAATGGATTATCGCAATGGTTTGCAGATGATGTAAACTTTAGAGATCAGGTGTACACCTTCACTTGGGATGATGAGGAACAGAAAGCAAAGCTGGTTTCCATTAAGGAAAATAAGCTGGTTAAGTTTAAATGGTTGGAAGATGATCCGCATTGCTATTTCGAAATGGAGATTGTTCAAGACGAACTTACCAATGATGTAGCTTTGTCTATTACAGATTTTGCCACAGATGAGACCTTGGCCGAAAAGAAATCTATATGGGATAATCAAATAGATTATTTGGTTGGCGTTATTGGTGCTTAAATTTTTAGCGCTTTGCGTATCTTTGTAAGGTGAAAAAATTATACATCTTAATTTTAAAGTCGTTTTTAAAACCATTCATGGCCACTTTTTTTGTGGTGATGTTTATTTTAATTATGTTTTTTCTATTTAAGTATGTAGATGATTTGATTGGAAAAGGATTTGAATGGTACACCATTTTAGAATTGATGTATTATCAATCATTGGTTCAAATTTCTATGGCATTGCCACTCTCGGTACTGCTTTCCTCAATCATGACATTTGGTAACCTCGGCGAAAATTATGAGCTCGTTGCAATAAAAGCGGCAGGTATTTCGCTCCAAAAAGCCATGCGGCCGCTGTTTTTCATTATCTTGCTGTTAAGCGCTAGTTCGCTGGTTTTCTCTAATTTTATCTTGCCAAAAGCCAATTTAAAATTCAATTCCTTGCTATGGGACGTAACAAACAAAAAATTGGCTTTCTTAATAAAGCCAGGTATATTTAACAACAGCTTACCAAGTTATTCCATCAGGGTAGACCGTAAAGACGGCGATAAATTGTTCGGAATTTTAATGTATCAAACAGATGGAACGCTAGGAATTCCTAAAATTATAATGGCCAAAGAGGGCGTTATGGAAAAGACCAGTGATGGTAAGTTTTTGATTTTTAAATTAAAAGACGGTGTACAGTATGAAGAATCTGCAGGTAAATCGGGTGCTTACAATCCGAGGCAGGTTTTTACCCGCAGCCGGTTTAAAGAGGCACAGCCAACTTTCGATCTCTCTTCTTTTCAAATGCAAAATACAGATCCAAATGCATTTGGGCAAAACACCATTATGCTTAATTTAAAAGGAATAAGTCGAAAATCAGACTCCCTAAAGAAGCAGCTCGATACCTTAAATAGAAACCAAAATTTAAGCTTAAAGAATAGTTTTAAGACATACACCGTTGCCAAAGGCTATAACGGGCTAAAAACTACACCGAAAAAAATAGACAAGCTCATCTTGGCTAACATTCCAAACGGTTCTAGAAAACAAAGCATCCAAAATGCATCGAACATGGTTGCCGGTATTGAGCAAAGCCTGGCAAACGGTGGTACAAGGCAAACCGAACTAACCAATGAAATTATTGTTACGAGAATAGAATATCAGCGCAAGTTTACCCTTGCGGCTTCTTGTATTTTGTTGTTTTTTATTGGTGCGCCATTGGGCGCCATTATTAGAAAGGGAGGAATGGGTTTGCCCGTAGTGGTGGCAGTTGCCTTCTTTCTCATTTACCATATTCTAATTACTGTGGCAGAAAAAGCCGCTAAACAGGGAGATTTAGATCCTGTTGTTGCCATGTGGATAGCCGTAATTATGCTTTCGCCTTTGGCTACATTTTTAACCTACAAGGCGTCAAGAGATTCCGCGCTATTCGATATAAATTATTATAAAGAGTTGCTTTTAAAGTTATTCAACAAAAAGCGGCCATCTAACCAACAATAGCATTTACTTCCAAATGATATAAATTTCATTTAATTGTTTTTTTAGGTTGTACCTTTATAGCGCGCCTTTTAGGGGCATTCATATTTTCTTTATTTTTAGATAAGGCACATGCAAAGCAAGCTAAACACCATCGAAGAGGCAATTGCCGATATAAAAGCTGGTAAGGTTATTATTGTGGTAGACGATGAGGCCAGGGAAAACGAGGGCGATTTTTTAACAGCCGCAGAGAATGCAACACCAGAAGTAATCAATTTTATGGCTACTTATGGTCGTGGATTAATCTGTGCACCGCTAACCGAAGACCGTTGCAAAGCTCTAGATTTAAATTTAATGGTCGGTAAAAACACTGCCGCCTACGAAACTAATTTTACGGTTTCGGTAGATTTAACTGGCCACGGTTGTACCACCGGTATTTCTGCCAGCGACAGATCTAAAACAATTTTTGCGCTGATCGATGACAAAACGGAGCCCCAAGAATTGGGTAGACCAGGACATATTTTTCCTTTAATTGCAAAAGATGGTGGCGTGCTACGTAGGGCAGGCCATACAGAGGCTGCGGTAGATTTGGCACGTTTGGCAGGTATGAAGTCTGCAGGCGTATTGGTAGAGATCTTAAAAGAAGATGGAGAAATGGCACGTTTGCCCGATTTGTTTAAGATAGCCACTCAACATAAGCTTAAAATCATTTCCATTGAAGATTTGATCGCCTACCGTTTAAAAGTAGAAAGTTTAATAAGACAGGAGGTTACGGTAGATTTGCCAACCAATTGGGGAACGTTTAAAATGACTGCCTACACACAGCTTGACAGCGGTGCCACCCATTTGGCCATTTCTAAAGGCGAGTGGACTCCAGACGAAGCTATTTTGGTGCGTGTGCATAGCTCTTGCGTAACTGGCGATATTTTTGGCAGTTGCAGATGTGATTGTGGCCCGCAGTTGCACAAAGCCTTAGAAATGATAGAACAAGAAGGAAAAGGCATTGTCGTGTACATGAATCAAGAGGGCAGAGGCATTGGGCTTGTAAATAAGTTGCGTTCTTATAATTTGCAAGATGAGGGGTTTGATACAGTCGAGGCCAATATAAAGTTAGGCTTTAAAGAGGACGAGCGCGATTATGGCGTTGGTGCGCAAATATTAAGGTCGCAGGGGGTTTCTAAAATGAAACTGATGACCAATAACCCAACCAAACGTGCAGGTTTAATTGGCTACGGGCTAGAGGCTGTTGAAAATATCCCAATTGAAATACAAAGTAACATTCATAATGAACGATATTTATCGACAAAAAGAGATAAGATGGGGCATTCTATTATGAAAGGATAACTTTCATAAAATAATTTTACAGATGCTTTCTTAAATCTTTGGGATTGTGGATAGAACCAAAGAATCCACGACATTAATGAACCTGATGTTTGAAATATACCATAAAAAACTGGCCGATTTTGCGTTAGCAAAATCGGCCAGTTTAATTATTTGTTAGAGGGTTTACCACCTTTTTCTACGTTCTTTACGTTCGCCGCCGCCAGATCTATCAGCGCTGCTCGAGCGATCTGATGAACGTTCTCCGCTGCTACTTCCATTGTCTGAACGTTCTTCGCGCTTGCGACCAGAGAAATCTCTAAATTCGCCGCCGCCAGATTTGTTACCGTCAGAAGAAGAACTTCTTCTTCCGCTACCGCCAAAACCACCGCCGCGGTCGCCACGATTTCCACCACCACTAAATCCACCTCTACGGTCGCCACCGCCGCTTCTGCGCTCTCCACCACCAAATCCACCTCTTTCTCTACGTCCGCCGCCATCACGTTCTCCACGGTCTCCACCACCAGCAGGCGCATCGCCGCTTTTCTCTATACGTACGCTTCTACCGTTATATTCTGCATTTTTAAAACCTTCAAAAACCTGATCAACAACTGCGTCTTCTACTTCAAAGAAAGAGAAAACACCCTTTAAGTCAATTCTGCCAACTTCTTTTCCGCTAATGTTGGTTTGGTTGCAAATAAAGCCAAGCATGTTGCCTCTGCTAAATTCATCTACCGAACCTAAATTAATAAACAAACGTGTAAAACCTTCACTTCCTCTACTGCGACCACTGCGCTCGCCACGTTCTCCACGTTCTCCACGTTCTCCACGGTCTGAATCTCTGTCTCTTCCGCGATCATCTGCGGAAGCATTTAAGTCTGGTGCTTTAGAATAATAATCCAAAAAGCGGTTAAACTCTAAAGAGGCAAAACGTTTAATGACATCTTCTTTGCTCAATTCACCAAATTCGTCCATTATACGTGGAACATATTGCGCAATCTGCTCTTCGTTAACTTCCACATTATTAACTTTGTGGATTAAAGAAAACAACTGTTTTTCGCAAACATCAAAGCCTGTAGGTAATTCTGCTTTTGTAAACTGTTTGCCAATAATGCGTTCCAACTGACGGATTTTACCAGTTTCTTTAGAGTTGATAATACAAATAGAGATACCTTGTTTACCAGCACGGCCAGTACGGCCAGAACGGTGGGTATAACTCTCTATCTCATCAGGTAAAGAAAAATTAATTACGTGTGTAATTTCTTTAACATCTATACCGCGTGCGGCAACATCTGTTGCAATTAACAACTGCATATTTTGTTCGCGGAAACGCTGCATTACCTTATCGCGTTGTTGTTGCGATAAATCGCCATGAAGCGCATCTGCATTGTAACCGTCTTTTATCAATTTTTCGGCAACATCTTGCGTATCCATTTTGGTTTTGCAAAATACCACCGCAAAAATATCCGGGTTAAAATCTACAATTCGTTTAAGGGCTGCATATTTATCGCGGGCACGCACCATGTAATATTCGTGCTCTATGTTAACGTTACCAGAGTTTTTTGTACCCATGGTAAGTTCCACTGGATCGGTCATGTATTTCTTGGCAATGCGGCGAACCTCGCTTGGCATAGTTGCAGAAAATAACCATGTTTTCTTGTCATCTGGGGTAGTAGCTAAAATGTCATTTATGTCTTCTTGGAAGCCCATATTTAACATTTCATCTGCTTCATCTAGCACAACAAATTTTACGCTAGAAAAATCTATCGCCTTACGGCCAAGAATGTCTAACATACGGCCTGGCGTGGCCACTACAATTTGTACACCTTGGCGAATTTCTCGCAACTGCGTGGTAATGCTTGCGCCACCGTAAACGGCAACTACATGGGCACGCGGCTTGTTTTTGGCAAAGCTCTTAAGGTCGTTCGTAATTTGTAAACAAAGTTCTCTAGTCGGACATAAAATCAAAGCCTGTGGCTTATTTATGTCGAAATCAATTAATTCTAACAGCGGCAATCCGAATGCGGCTGTTTTTCCTGTTCCTGTTTGGGCCAAACCAACAAAATCATTAGTGCCTTCTAACAGTACAGGAATACTTTGTTCCTGAATGGGCGTTGGAGTTTCAAATCCAAGGTCTTTTACGGCATTAACGACGTCATCACTTATCCCCAATTCTTTAAATGGGTTTGTCATTAGTCTTTTTTTAATTAAGCCGCAAAGGTATGGTTTTTAATTTGTATATCACAGTAAGTTAGCTAACTACATTGTTAAATTAAGCTGTTGTAAATAAGCAGATAACGAAATATTACCTTCGGTATTTTGCTTGTATTGCTCCCAACAGAGTTTTTAGGTGCCGTATTTTGCATTACGGTTATATTTTTTTAATTTTTAAGAAAACGACAGGACATAGCTTTTTCACAGTTCAATCCCGCTTTCCACTCCAATCTATCTAAAAGCTTAAAACAGCTTTTATAAAGTATTTTCGTTTTAATCGGGTTTAGGGTTGTAAATTTCTGTGCTTTAAAATTAGGTTTACCTAGTTGGTGCTTATGCTAAAACTTAGTGCTGTTTAAGTCATTTATATTTTGGGTAAACATTGAGAAACTTTTTTTCTCCTTTTTTTGTAAACAAAGCTTTATTACTTTACTTTTTTAAACCAAGCTAACTGTATTAACGTATGTTAAAATATGAAAGCGATTTTAAAAAGACTAATTGTGTTTGGAGGAGTTTTGGTTATTGGTACCTTTTCTGCCTGTGCACAAAATCCAACTGGAAAGCTGCCAGCAGTAATCAAAAATAAAGCCCACTATAATAAGTTAAATGCTGCCTCCACACAGAGCATGTTGCACGAAGGAACGGAAGCCCCGGGCTCTGGTAATTTGTTGCACAATAAGAAAAAAGGAACTTACATCTGTAAACAATGTAATGAACCGCTTTTCCGATCTGAAACAAAATTTGAATCTCATACAGGTTGGCCAAGTTTTGACGACGTGATTAAGGGTGGGGTAATATATAAAACTGATGCAGATGGGCAGCGAAAAGAGGATGTTTGCGCCAATTGTGGAGCACACCTTGGCCATGTTTTTTATGGCGAGCATTTTACAAAGAAGAATACCAGAAATTGCATCAATTCGGTAGCTTTGAACTTTGTGGCAGATAAATAAAACTTTAAAAAATGTTAAATGTTAAATTTTAAGAATGTAATTAGTAGAATTTCATTGGTTGGTATTGTAGCAATTGCTACTTGTTTATCTGCTTGCGCCCAAAAGAAAACAGAAGACAAAACGCCGATAAAGGAAACTGCAGTAAAAAAGAATATGAACTGGAATAAGCTAACCCCCGAAGAAGAACGCGTAATTGTAGATAAAGGCACCGAATATCCGGGTACCGGAAAATACGACAATTTTGATGAAAAAGGTACTTACGTTTGCAAGCGTTGTAACGCGCCGCTTTATAAGTCGGATAGCAAGTTTGATGCACATTGCGGTTGGCCGTCTTTTGATGATGAGATAAAAGGTGCAGTTAAAAAAATTCCTGATGCGGATGGACAGCGGACTGAAATTGTTTGTGCCAACTGTGGCGCGCACCTTGGTCACGTATTTACGGGAGAAGGGCTTACCGCCAAAAATACTAGGCATTGTGTAAATTCGGTTTCGATGAGTTTTGTGCCTGATAAAAAATAAGCGAGATATAGAAGAGTTGAGTAAGGGCGTGAGGCGAAAGCTTCACGTTTTTTTTGTGCAAGCAGCATAATAAAGTGGCTCGGAACTACGGCAAATTTGAAATACCTATATTTGCAGGCCCTGTTAAAATAATTTGCCTATGAAGTATGTGCTAATTGTGGTTGTTCTGTTTTGCTTCTTTAAAAGCAGCGCCCAAACTAACGAAGGTTCTGAAGATCAAGACACTGTACGGAAAGCAGCTTTGGCAACCTATTACCATCCAAAGTTTGAGGGTAGGCGTACCTCAAGCGGAACGAGGTATCACGCTAAAAAACTTACCGCAGCACATCGCAGTTTACCGTTTGGAACCATTGTAACGGTTACCAACCCCGACAATGGAAAATCAGTAAAGGTAAAAATTACCGACCGTGGCCCATTTGTAAAACGCATCGCAATAGATCTTTCAGAAAGGGCAGCAAAACTTATAGGGATCTTTAATGAGGGCATTGCAAAAGTCAGAATTAAATATGTGCTCCCATAAGTTTTTAGGGGCGTATTTAACTTATCCACATTAATACCCCTTTCCTAATCGCTAAAATAGAACTGATTAGCATTTTTTTGTTAGAGAAATCAATTTTCAAGGCCTCTTTATCCACCAATACTTTTCTGGTGTTAACAACTTTCAAACAAAAAAAGACCTCCTTCCTTTATATTTGTTTAACAAAGTTCTTTAACGAAATGGGTTTCACAACCATTGTAAAAGCTTAATTTTTAGTGATATATCAAGTGGTTCTCCCGCTTTGAAAAATCAAATTTCAAAAACTAAAAGCTAAGTTGTTGTGTGAAATCAAAAGTTAATACTTGCATTACATATTTTCATTTGAAGAAATGACCATCGTCGATAAAAATCGGCAGATGCGAAGATTCGTCCGCTTTGAAAATTGAATAAAAAATAAAATATCAGCTAATGGAACAGGAATTACTATTACGAGAAAACAAAGACAGATTTGTGTTATTGCCGATTAAATATCCGGCAATTTGGGAGATGTATAAGAAATCCGAAGCCAGTTTTTGGACCGCAGAGGAGATAGATCTTTCAGACGATCAAAAACATTGGGATAATTTAAACGATGGCGAGAGACATTTCATCTCCAACATCTTAGCGTTTTTCTCTGCTAGCGATGGTATAGTGAACGAAAACCTTGCCGTAAACTTTATGAGCGAGGTGCAACTACCAGAGGCACGCTGTTTTTATGGTTTCCAGATTATGATGGAAAACATACACGCAGAAACTTATGCATTATTAATCGATACTTACATTAAAGATCCAGAGGAAAAAGATAGACTTTTCCATGCCATCGAAACCGTACCTGCCGTAAAGAGAAAAGCAGAATGGGCGTTACGATGGATAGAAAACGGCTCTTTTGCTGAGCGATTGGTTGCTTTTGCAGCGGTAGAAGGCATATTTTTTAGCGGAAGCTTCTGCTCCCTTTTCTGGTTAAAGAAACGTGGGTTGATGCCTGGCTTAACCTTTAGCAACGAATTGATTTCTAGAGACGAAGGTTCGCATTGCGAATTTGCTTGTTTGTTATACAGCATGTTGAGTAATAAATTGAGCGAAGAGCAGGTGCATGGAATCATAAGCGATGCAGTGGTAATCGAAAAAGAATTTGTTACCGATGCCTTGCCGGTTGCATTAATTGGAATGAATGCAAAACTGATGAGCCAATACATAGAATTTGTGGCCGACAGATGGTTGCAAGAATTGGGTTACAAAAAAATATACAACTCAACCAATCCTTTCGATTTTATGGAAATGATTTCGCTTCAGGGCAAAACCAATTTTTTCGAAAAGCGTGTGGGCGATTATCAAAAAAGTGGCGTGTTGACATCGGCCGACAATAAAGCGCAGGCCTTTTCTTTAGACGAAGATTTTTAAGATAAGAAGTCGGAAGTCGGAGGGCAGAAGTCGGATGCCAAACCGCCGATTTCAACTAAACAGTAGATACTAAATATTAAATACTAGTGAATTATAGAGTTGGTCTTGATACTCACTACTTGATACTAAGATAAAAAATAAGCTTTTAAAAGTCCTTCCTTTTGGGGAGGGTTGGGAGGGGCTACTAAAATAAAGAAACAATATGTTCGTACTTAAAAGAGATGGCCGCAGCGAGGCGGTTAAATTCGACAAGATCACAGCTAGGATACAAAAGTTGTGCTATGGTCTAAATGCAGATTTGGTAGATTCTATTGATGTTGCAAAAAAGGTAATCGAGGGTTTGTACGACGGAGTAACTACCTCAGAACTAGATAATCTTGCTGCCGAAACAGCTGCGTCACTCACAACGAAACATCCAGATTATGCCTTGTTAGCTTCGCGTATAGCCGTTTCCAACTTGCATAAAAACACCACAAAGTCGTTTTCGGGTACGATGAAGATGTTGCATGAGTACTTTGATCCAAAAGCACAAAAATCAGCTCCGCTTATTGCTGACGATGTAATGGAAATCATCAATGCAAATGCAGATATTTTAGACAGTACGATTATTTACGATCGGGATTTTGGTTTCGATTACTTCGGATTTAAAACCTTAGAAAAATCATACCTGCTAAAGGTAAACGGCGAAATAGTAGAGCGTCCGCAGCATCTTTTTATGCGTGTTGCGATGGGCATCCATAAAGCAGATATAAATAGCGCAATAAAAACATATCATTTAATGAGCGAACGCTGGTTTACACATGCTACGCCAACGCTTTTTAATGCAGCTACGCCAAAACCACAAATGTCTTCTTGTTTCTTGTTAACCATGCAAGACGACAGCATCGAGGGCATTTACGATACCTTAAAGCAAACTGCAAAAATATCGCAAAGCGCTGGCGGTATTGGGTTGAGTATTCACAACATCCGTGCAACTGGTTCATACATTGGTGGCACAAACGGAACAAGCAATGGAATTATACCAATGTTACGTGTGTTTAACGATACTGCGCGGTATGTAGATCAAGGTGGAGGTAAACGTAAAGGTGCTTTTGCAATATACTTAGAGCCTTGGCATGCAGATGTGTTCCAGTTTTTAGACCTGCGTAAAAACCATGGTAAGGAAGAAATGCGTGCACGCGATTTATTCTACGCCCTTTGGATAAACGATTTGTTTATGCAACGTGTAAAAGACAATGGTGAATGGACGCTGTTTTGTCCGCATGAAGCACCAGGTTTGGCAGATTGCCACGGTGCAGCATTTGAAGCTTTATACACCAAATACGAAGCAGAGAAACGCGGACGTAAAACCATAAAGGCGCAAGAACTTTGGTTTGCCATTTTAGATTCTCAGATAGAAACTGGTACGCCTTACATGTTGTTTAAAGATGCTGCAAATGCAAAATCTAATCAGCAGAATTTGGGTACGATAAAAAGCTCTAACCTGTGTACAGAAATTATAGAGTACACGGCTAAAGATGAGGTTGCGGTATGTAATTTAGCTTCTTTAGCGTTACCGCGATTTGTAATCAACAAACAATTTGATCATCAGAAATTGTACGAGGTAACTTATCAGGCTACTTTGAATTTGAATAAAATCATCGATCATAACTATTACCCAGTTCCAGAAGCAGAAAACTCTAACATGCGCCATCGTCCGGTGGGATTAGGTGTACAAGGGTTGGCAGATGCCTTTATTTTGTTGCGTTTACCTTTTGAAAGCGATGAAGCAAAAATTTTGAATAAAGAGATCTTCGAAACCATTTATTTTGCGTCGATGACTGCCTCTAACGATCTTGCTAGAGAAAACGGCCCTTACCAAAGCTTTAAAGGTTCTCCATTATCTAAAGGAAAATTTCAGTTTGATCTTTGGAATGTTAAACCAGAAAGCAACCGTTGGGATTGGGATGCTTTGCGCGAAAAAGTAGTAGAAGAAGGTGTGTACAACTCTTTATTGGTAGCACCGATGCCAACAGCCTCTACTTCGCAAATTTTAGGTAACAACGAATGTTTCGAACCATATACCTCTAACATTTACACACGTAGGGTTTTGAGTGGCGAATTCGTGGTGGTAAACAAACACTTGTTAAAAGATTTGGTAGCCTTAGGATTATGGAACACCGACATGAAAAACAAAATCATTTTGGCAAATGGTTCTGTTCAAGCCATTCCATCCATTCCAGATTATATTAAGGAACTGTATAAAACAGTTTGGGAAATCAAAATGCGTAACATTATAGATATGGCTGCCGATCGTGGTGCTTATATCTGTCAATCGCAATCGTTAAACTTGTTTATAAATGCCCCAAATACTTCTAAACTAACTTCTATGCATTTTTACGCATGGGAAAAAGGCTTAAAGACTGGCATGTATTACTTACGTACGCAAGCAGCATCTCAAGCGGTTAAGTTTACGGTAGAAAGCCAAGCAGGCAAAGCCATAGAAGCAGTAATTCCTGCAGAAATGACCCAAGACCAAGTAGCAGAAGAAATTGTAGATGGCCCAGTTTGTAGCATGGAAGAAGGCTGTATTAGTTGCTCGGGATAAACCCCTAAAGGGGACTTTGAATAGCGAGGTGTTGAATGGAGCAAAGAATAAGGAGCAAAGATTGGACGGCCAAATATTGCCGGGTTATCGTCTTAGCGAGACACTGTTCAGCCCGATTTGTTCTTCGGGAAAGTACTCTCAAATGAGAAGTCCAATTCTTTAAAAAAAATGATTAGGTTCTGGATGTTAAATTCAGAACCTTTTTTGTGTTAAAAATCGTTAAACATCTATTGTGCTGAAATTTATTTCTTAGTTTTAAGTCAGTTAAATATCAAAATCATGAATAGAACTTTTCTTCTAGTTTCCCTAGTATTTATTCAATTGACCGTATTTGCCCAAAACGTAAAAGTGACAGGTGTCGTTAAAAACGGCACGGATAGTATAATTGAATTTTCTAAAATGGGGCAGGAAATTATTACCAGAGAAAGTTTCAGCAAAGCTTATGAAGCAAAGCTAAACAATAAGGGCGGTTTTGAGATCGTGCTACCAAACGATGCTATTACCGGTTGGATTTTAAAATTCGGAGATAAACACGCCTTTCTTGACTTGCAGCCGGGACATGATGTAAATTTAACTATTGACATGACGAAAGATGAATATCCCATATTTGCTGTTGGGGCAAATTCCGCAGAGGCTAATTTTGAAAATTATTTAATTGCACAAAGAGATAATCTATATAAAAATGACTTTTATCAGCGGGTTAATAGCTCGGCACCAAAGGACGCATTAAAACTACGTAAAGAACAGGCAGCCTTCGAATTGACTGTATTGGAAGATTATAAAAAGAGTCATCCAATAAATAATGATTATGATAAATGGCTTAAAACATATTTCAAGTATCAACCTTATGAACGGACTTTGGTTGAAAGTGGGGAAAAATGGAAGCTGAGAAGCGATTCGACGATGGTGGCTATGCTATTGGAAAATGGAATTAATGATGACTATGCAGCAAGAAATTCGCTTGAGTATAACGATCTTATTAACCTATATATGCATTATCATTTCAATGGTTCAAAATTTCCATTTTCAGGGTTAGATTACTTTAATTTTGGTATTAATAGCGACCTTAGGGGTGTGACAAAACAGATGTTCTTAACCAGGCAGATGGCTATATTTTGTAAAACTCCGAACGACAGCACTTACAATTCTATGTACGAAAAATTTGCAAACGAAGTTGCCGATAAAGATTTAATAAGCTTCGTTGATAAAGAAAGGGAAAAATATCTGACCATTTTGGCCGACGGTAATCACTCTAAAGAGAATGTGAGTGAAAGTGCTTCATTAAATGAGATTTTTAAAAAATACAAGGGCAAGGTGATTTATCTGGATTTTTGGGCAAGTTGGTGCGCACCTTGTAAAATAGAAATGCCAAATGCTGTCAAACTTAAAGATAGGCTTAAGGGGAAAGATGTAGTGTTTTTGTACTTTGGGTTTCAAGATCGAAAGGAAAGTTGGTTGGCCGCTAGGAAGGAAATAGGAATAGAAGGCGATCATTATTTGTTGAGTCCTAAGTTAATAAAAGAGGCCAAGGAATTATTCGAGATTGGAGGAATTCCGCATTACGCCATTATAGATAAAGATGGCACCGTATTGGAGAAATCTGCACAACGACCAAGCTTTGTTTATGATGAATTATTACAGATAGCTGGGAGAAAGGATAAATAGGACTTTATCTAAAGACAGGCTGTTAAAGCCTCTAGCGCCAGTGTCGGCTTGTGTTAGAGGGGTGGCAGGAGTATAGCATTAGAGACTTGTGCCAGATTCATAGACTAGGAAATGGACTGCTGAATTTTCTCTAAAAATTCAACTCATACCTTACAGATCTTCCAGAACCTTCTACCTTAAAAATACCCAATTCGTTTAGCAATTGTAAATCTCTCGTTGCTGTTGTTTTTGAAGTTTTGTTGATGGAGATATATTTTTTTGCGGTCATGCCACCTTCGAAATCTGCAAATCCATTTTCTAACATTTTATTAATCGCTTTGGCCTGCCGCGCGTTTAATTGGTCAGTATGTTTGTCGAAAAATTTTACTTTTTTCAAGGTAAATTGAATCAACTCTTTGGCATCAATTTGCGCATCTAAAAACACTTCAGAAAAGTAATTTATCCATTCGGTAATATTCAAACTTTGCTGCGAGGTCTTTAATTGCTCATAATAGGTTGATTTATTCTTTTCTATAATCTTAGAAAGCGAAAGAAGCATTGGTGTGTCTAAAGTTTGCGAGAGCGCAAATTCTGCTAAGGTTCGCCCAATGCGGCCGTTACCATCTTCGAAAGGATGGATGCTTCAAAATATAAATGCGTAATCGAAGCTTTTATCAAAGCTTTAGAAATGACATCGTTTAAAGGCAAATCGATATGGTTATACCATTTTATAAAATGATCCATCTCTGCCTGAACTTTTGCGGAAGGAGGCGCTTCGAAATGGACAATCTCTTTGCCAAAAGTTCCTGAAACAATCTGCATGGCTTCGTTTCCTTGTCGCCATTTACCTGCGTTGACGTTGGGATAATGCCCCATTAGTAACTTGTGCCAGTCACAAATTACCTTCAAAGTCAGCTTTTGATTAAAGTTTTTTTGAACATCAACCATCACATTAGCGATGCCTTTTGCATGTTTATCGTTTACTTTTTTTTCTGGTTTAAATCCTAAGTTGTTTTTTATAGACGACATTACATCTATCCCGTTCAAATATTCGCCTTCGATCGCAGATGTCTTTATCGCTTCCTCAATTAGTAATTCTGATAGCATTTCTCGCTGTGCCAATGCTGATAAACCCATAGAAATTCCATTTATCAAACCAAACTCGTGCGAAAATGCTACTGAGATCTCTTGAATTTTAACAATGGAAAATGTGAAATTAGGCCAGTCTTTTAGTTGCCAATTATATGCCATGAGCCGATTATTTACGTTAATCGGCTCAAATATAGTAAGATTATGAGCCGATTATAAGTTTTAATCGGCTCAGAGTAAAAATAATTTAAATAAAAGCCAATATAAATCTCTCCATAGAAAGTACATGCTCTGTTGACGAAATTACAAAAGAGCTGTTGAGAAAGGTTGAATAATAACATTTGCATAGAAATAGATTGTTCTATTTCACATGAAATCGACACTATTTTAAATTCAATATTTAGTATATTTGATTTCAACTATTAAAAAATGGCAAAGAACACATCAATTGTATTGGAGGAACATTTTGATTGGTTTATTAATCAGCAGATTGAGACTGGACGGTTTTCGTCTGCGAGTGAGGTGGTAGAAACTGCTTTACGGTTTTTCGAAGAAGAGAATAAAAAATACGAGTTAAATTTAGTTTTGGAGAAAGGTGAGAAATCAGGGTTCGTTGAAGACTTTAATCCAGACATATTTCTAAGAAATCTGCATAACAAATATGTTAGTAATGAGATTTAATTAATGGTTAACCATATCACGATATCAAAAGTATTAGACTCTACTATTTAAGTGCAATGGAATTTAAAAATGAGGAAGATCCTGTTCAAAGCGCAATACAATTTTCGGATGAAAAATTAAGAGGAGGTTTTCTATTTGATTTCAGCTTGAAAAGCTTAGAATGTGAAGTTGATAAATATTTGGAAACTCTAAAAGATTTAAAAGCTGAACAAAGAGTGTCTGTAGCAGCAGGGTTGACCGCCTATGTTGGCGAAACAATTTGCAAACTATTCGGCGGAAAGTGGGTTGGTTCTTACTTTAGTTCAAAAGAGAAAATCGGTAGAAATTTTTATTTCTGTAAGATTCTTGTGAATGGACATGAAATATTTCCAAGTCATTTTATAAGTTATTATCTCTCAAATGGTAAAAACAGCGAAGGGAGTTTCTTTGACTATCTGTATGCGAGAGACCAATCTAAAGGAGCTTTCAAAGATTTTTTAGGAGGTGGTTTACTGAATAAACTTTTAAAGGAAAATTTAATTTACCCTAACCCCTAACCCCTAACCCCTAACCCCTAATGCCTATCACCTCCATAACCAAACACGAAATCATCTCTTGCGAGCGATGCAGAACTGCTGTGGAGTGTAAGGCAAATGCGTATACCAAATGCCAATGTAGTACGGTGCAGCTAACCATTAATGAAATGCAGTACATTAGCGAAACCTTTGATGGTTGTCTTTGCGCCAATTGTTTGAGAGAACTAAAGACCGAATATCAGGAACAATTAAGCTAGAAAAAAAAGCCCAATACGATGTCTCAAAGCACATTAAATATCATTTACATCATCTGGATTCTTTCGGAAGTTTATTTGAACAGGAGGTTGCGTTCTGGAAGTACCGATAAAAAGGATCAAGATAAAAATTCTCTACGCTTAATCTGGATAGTCATCGGCGTTTGCGTTTTCACAGCTGTATTTACGTCGCACGTTTTTTTTCTCCCGATTTATCACTCCTCTTTGGGCGTATATATTGGGGTTGCCGCACTAATACTAGGAATTTTAATTCGGTATTGGGCGGTCCTTTCTTTGGGAAGATTCTTTACCGTTGATGTGACCATTCGCGAGGAACATAAGCTCAAAACAGGTGGCATGTATAAATATCTTCGACATCCATCTTACGCTGCTTCGTTGCTTTCGTTTCTTGGAATGGGCATTACCTTGAACAATTGGTTTTCCTTGGCGCTTATTGCCGTTGGGATAATAAGTGTCTTTATATATCGCATTAAAATAGAAGAAAAGGTGCTCATAGAGCATTTTGGGTCTGAATATGAGGATTATAGAAAGCATACTTCGGCTATTATTCCTTTTGTTTTTTAAATCGAAGTTTTTTGGTACACTGCAACCTAGGTTTTTAGCAACAGCCCGCATACCTAAACGGGATAATTAGAGGAGTTATACGTTATAAGTCTTAAGTTCTAAGTTTTCATTAGTATCGCTTAATCGTATGACGAAGAACTAAGATTTTACTGCATTAATAGGAATCGACTTACAACGTAAAACGTACCACTTAAAACTTTGTCTTCTTTTTTTACCTTTGTGCAGTTTATAATTATTTTAAATGAAGAATGTAAAAGTGGGTTTGGTGCAGATGAGTTGTACCAAAAGCAAACAAGAAAACTTAGATAAGGCGATTGAAAAAATACGTGATGCGGCAAAAAAAGGGGCGCAGATTGTATGCCTGCAAGAATTATTTACCTCGCTTTATTTTTGTGATGTAGAAGATTACGATAATTTTGATTTGGCCGAAGCCATTCCTGGTCCATCTACCGATGCGCTATCTAAAGTGGCCGCCGAGCTGAACGTAGTGATTGTTGCCTCACTTTTTGAGAAACGTGCAGCAGGTTTATACCACAATACCACCGCTGTATTGGATGCTGATGGAAAATATTTGGGCAAATACCGGAAAATGCACATTCCGGATGATCCTGCTTTTTACGAGAAATTTTATTTTACCCCCGGCGATTTAGGCTATAAAGTTTTCGAAACCAAATTTGCTAAAATAGGTGTGCTGATTTGTTGGGACCAGTGGTATCCAGAAGCTGCGCGAATTACGGCCTTAATGGGTGCAGATTTACTTGTTTATCCAACCGCCATTGGCTGGGATAGCAAGCAAGATGAGGAAACAAACAAAGACCAGTACGATGCTTGGCAAACCATTCAGCGCTCGCACGCGGTAGCAAACGGCGTTCCGGTTATTGCTGTAAATAGGGTAGGTTTTGAGCAAGATGGAGCGATGAAGTTTTGGGGCGGAAGTTTCGCGACCAATGCGCAAGGGAAATTGCTTTACCTAGCTTCGCACGATAAGGAAGAAACTGAGGTGGTAGATTTAGATTTAACCCAATCTGATTATTTTAGGAAGCATTGGCCATTTTTGCGGGATAGACGGATTGATTCTTATCAACCTATTAGTAAAAGATATATTGATGAGGATTGAAAATAGTCGGGAGTCAGAAGTCCGAAAGTCAGAGGTCTGGGTGGCTAAATATCGTCTCGCTAATTTGCATTGCTTTAGATATTATTAGATAACTTGCGAATAACCATATCATCAGACTTCGGTCTCCTAACCCCTGACTAAAATTGGCTTTTAAATTTGAAAAACTGAAAGTGTGGTAAAAAGCTTTAGACCTTGCAGATGAAGTAGATAAAATGACCAGAACTTTTCCGAGAGAATAGGTTTATATTTTAACTTCGCAAATGAAGCGAGCCGCAGATTCCGTCTTGATGAATATTGCTGAAGGAAGTACGGGGCAAAGTAATCCTGAATTTAAAAGGTTTTTAGGCTACGCTTTGAGGTCAGATATAGAAGTAGTAAATTGTTTGCATCTTTCCAAGAGGCGGGGTTACATTTCAGAAGAAATTTTCAATAAACACTATCAGTCTTGCGAAGAAATTCTAATTATGATTTCGGCTTTAATCAATTCCCTAAATTAAATGTTAACCATTTTATCATCGGACTTCGGTCTTCCGACTTCCGGACTTTTTCATATCTTCCGACTTTCCAACCCACGACTTACCGACTCAACTATTATGTCAATATTCCCACCAAGTAAATTTACGTTCAAACCCAACTTATTCGATTATTCTCCGAAGCAACAGGGCTACACTTTTCCGCCAGAATGGGCAAAGCACGAAGCTACCTGGCTAAGCTGGCCACATAAGGAAGAGAGTTGGCCTGGAAAAATCGAAAAAATATACGAACCTTATTGCCAATTTATAAAAATTGTTGCCGAGGGTGAGAAAGTGCGTATAAATGTAAAAGATGAGACAATGAAAGCTTTTGCGCTTGCAGAGCTCGAGAAAGTTGGTATCGATTTATCTCAAATTGAATTCTACTTTAACGAAACCAATGATGCCTGGTGTCGGGATCATGGGCCTGCATTTTTAGTAAAAGAGAACCAAAAGGCAGTAGTAGATTGGGGCTACAACGCTTGGGGTAATAAATATCCGCCTTTTGGTTTGGATGACATGGTGCCGACCAAAATAGCAAAAGCGTTTGATTTGCCTTTATTTCTACCTGATATTGTGATGGAAGGTGGCTCGGTAGAATTTAACGGAGCCGGAACAATTTTAACCACCACGGCTTGCCTGCTTAATAAAAATAGAAATCCGCGGTTTACTAAAGAAGAAATTGAAAAATATTTGTTGGAGTTTTACTGTCAGGAACAAGTGCTTTGGTTGGGCGATGGAATTGTTGGCGACGACACCGACGGCCATATAGACGACATCACCCGTTTTGTAAATGAAGACACTGTGTTAACGGTAGTTGAAAGTGATCAATTGGATGAAAATTACGTACTGTTGCAAGAGAATTTAGAGAAACTTAAAGCTATGAAGCTAAAAGATGGCAGGTCTCTAAATATTATAGAATTGCCTATGCCTTCGCCAGTTATTTTTGAAGATACGCGTTTACCCGCATCTTACGCCAACTTTTATATTGCAAATGCTGCGGTTATAGTGCCCGTTTTTAACGATGCAAACGATGAAAAAGCTTTGGAGATTATCCAAAACTGTTTTCCAGAAAGAAAGGTGGTAGGCATTAACTCCGTAGATATTATTTGGGGGTTGGGTAGCTTTCATTGTTTGAGTCAACAAGAGCCAGGGATTTAGTTGAAAGTTAGAAAATTCGATAATCAAATATCGTAAATTACCGCCTGATGTCATCCTGAGCCTGTCGAAGGACTTAATCTGTATTTCGACAGATTCAATGCCACGACTATTTTGAAAAAACGGTCATATTTTTTTGCTTTCCTAAGGTTTAACTGAAATTTTTATTTGTAAGTTTACTTCTCCTAGTAATCAATAATGCCAAAAATTCATAACTGCTTTGTTTATTTTTTGGAATGTGCAGATAAAAGCTATTTCAGAGGGGTAACAAACGATTTAGAAATTAGATTTGAGGAGCATTGCAACGGATATGCTATAAATTCTTATAGTCACAAACGCAGACCTTTAGTTTTAAAGTATTAAATGCGTTTTGAATATATAGAATAAGCGATAGCCTTTGAGAAACAAGTTGAAGGCTGGAGCAGAAAAAAGAAAGAAGCCTTGTTTACGGAAGATTGGAAAGAGATTGTAAAATTATCAAATAGAATAAAATATTTATCGGGTCTTCGACAGGCTCAGACTGACAAACGAACTAAGAGTATGGGTTTACTACAAGGAAAAACAGCATTAATAACCGGCGCATCTAAAGGTATCGGACGGAAAATAGCAGAAAAATTTGCAGCGGAAGGCGCAAACGTGGCTTTTACCTATCTGTCGTCAGTAGAGAAGGGCGAGGCTTTAGAATCCGAGCTTCAAAGCGCAGGTACAAAGGTAAAAGGGTATCGTTCTGATGCGTCAAAATTAGACCAGGCAGAAAAATTAATTGCTGATATTGTTTCTGATTTTGGTGGCATAGATATTATTGTAAACAATGCCGGTATTACCAAAGATGGTTTGTTGATGCGTATGAGCGAAGACCAATGGGATGATGTGATCAATGTAAACCTTAAATCGGTTTTTAACATTACCAAAGCGGCATCGAAAGTGATGATGAAAGCACGTAAAGGTGTTTTTATTAATATGAGCTCGGTGGTTGGCGTTACCGGAAATGCTGGTCAATCGAATTATGCGGCATCAAAAGCAGGCATTATTGGCTTTACTAAATCTATTGCAAAAGAACTTGGCTCTAGAAATATCCGTGCAAACGTGGTTGCACCAGGTTTTATTCGCACCGAAATGACAGAGGTTTTAGACCCGAAGGTTGTTGAAGGTTGGGAAAAAGACATTCCATTAAAAAGAGCAGGAGAGACAGAAGATGTGGCCAATGTTTGTGTATTTCTAGCTTCTGATATGAGTGCTTACGTAACCGGACAAACGATTTCGGTTTGCGGGGGAATGCTATAAAAAAAAAGAGGCTGAAGGTGGAGGGTTTAAGGTGTAAGGTTTTTCCTAGCTGGAGGCGAAATGCAAAATAAAAAAGAGGTATCCACCAAAAAAAAATATAAGTCTGATAGGTACTTGAATCCTATTTTAATTGCTCTTTATGCATTAATGCCTATGGCGTATTACTTTCATCAACGAAAAGGAATTATAATTGGAATTGCAATTGTTGCTGCAACTATGGGGATTTTGGTATTGGCTTTTAGAAGTTATAAAGGGGGAGACAAAAAGAACGTGATTTTGGTTTTGTCGGCATCGATGTTTTTTTATTTTTATAACTGCTGCAATTATTTTTTTAGAAATAAATTTGTAGAATTTATCGTTTGTTGGCTTCTGCTTTGCGACTGTTGCAGTTGTTTTACAAAGGTCGGATTTTGAACTTTTGATGTCTTAAATGTAAAAATCTTAACAGGTTTGATTGAAGAGGCTATAGAAATACAAATAGTTGTAAGTATTTTAAATTTTTAAAAATGTTCTGTTTATGTTAACGAATAAAAAATATAAATCTGACAAAATTTTAAGACCATTTTTAATTTTGTTAGTGGGTGTTATTTTTTTTGTGAACTATTTTAGCGATAAAAAAAGTGTGGTAATAGTTTTGCTTGTATCTTGGCTTACCATCATTTTTGGCGTTATGATTTATAGGTTTATTAGAGAAAAAGATAAGGAAAATGCAGCCTATAGCTCAGTTGCTTTAGTTTTTTCATACCTTTTGATATTGTTAAGTATTATTTATTTACAGGGTTGGTTATAAAGATACAGCGTTAAGGTTATGTGTAGTTGTAAAATTGAACTATAGAAGAAGACCATTATAATAACTACTTAATGTTTAACCTAAGTGAAGGCGAAATGCAAAATAAAAAAGAGGTATCCACCAACAAAAAATATAAACCTGATAGGTATTTGAACCCTATCTTAATAGCTATATACGCGTCGGCGCCTATCGCATATTACTTGCATCAACGAAGAGGAATTATAATTGGATTAGCAACGTTTGCATTAACCATATCAATCCTAGTATTGTCTTTTAGAAGTTATAAAGAAGGAGACAAAAAGAACGTAATTTTTGTCTTGTTGGTATTGGTATTTTTTATATTTTGATAACCTCTGCAATTATTTTTTTAAAGATTAAACTATGAAAACATGGCATGTAAAATCGCATAATATTCTCCTATCTGGAGATGGCGCGAATACAAATTCATTAACTTTTAATGGCCTTTGGGTCAAGTTTGAAGAAAAAGGCAGCACATTATATGTGCAGGCGAACAGGTGCAGTTTTATTGATACCGTAACTGCACGGGGAGTTCAAGGTAACGTTAACACCGGAGAAATTATACGTTCAGACAGAACGATTAGTAAGGTCTTTGGCAAGCTTAAAACAACAGACTTAGGTTCTCAAAAAAATGAACTTTTGAATTTGAGTATGGTTCAAGGACTATTTCCGCAAGGGGTACGGAATTTTAATAATCTAATATATAACATAAAGTCTTACAACAAGGTGCATTTTGACGATGGAGGAAATTATTATAATGACAGGAAAGGCTATGGTAAAAAGTATGTGGACAATGCCTTTACCTTGGGCTCCACGGGTCCGCTTTTAGGTGGAGTGTTAGCGTCTGCAGGTTCTTCTCTCAAAATAGCCGGAATTCTTGGAGCTACATCGGACATCGTAAGCCTTTATGCGGATGTTTCCTTTAGCCATTTGTACAGTTTTTTAGTTGAGCAGTCCACAAAAAAACCTGTGGTAATTGTGGATTTTGATAATGAGAACGATAGTTTAAGGGATGCTACCGGTCATGTTATCCGAGCATTTAGTCGCCATATTATTGATAAGCGCGATGAAAAGATTAGCGACGACAATATTTTCGAAGCCATGTACCATAGCATAGCTGATTATTTGGATGGGTATTTTAAAACGGCACGCAGCAGGGAATAAAATTTTTATCAGGGAATTATTCTTTTGGGACTTAGTAGAATTTTTTAATCGAAAAAAATTGTAACCTATCCTATAAAACGATTGACCTAGGAATCAAATTTTTAACTTCCACGCAGGCGAGACTAGTTCGTTCCTCGCAGTGACGAACTGAATGATTGTGGGATTCAAGTAGGCGTTTGGTCTTTATTCCTTGCTCTTTGTTCTTTAGTTCAGTTCCCTAAAACCCCAGTCTCTCGTCCAAATCGCTAGTTGGTGCTTCCTCTTGTTTTTGGTAAACGCTGCAATCGTAAATGATGGACACACCGCTTTTTGGTGGTTCGAAATCGGCTTTACTTATTTTTAAATCCGGATTTGCATAAACCCTTTTTATAAACCCGGCAAAAATTGGGAGTGCAGTATTTGCGCCTTCGCCCTGCCTAGTGCTTATAAAATGGAAAGCTCGATCTTCGCAACCGGTCCAAACTCCTGTAACCAATTGTGGCGTAATAGCCATAAACCAACCGTCAGAATTATTTTGTGTGGTCCCTGTTTTTCCGCCGATTGGTGTATTTACTTTGTATTTATAGCTAAGCCTGGATCCGGTTCCATTGGTTACTACGCCACGCAACATCCGGGTCATTACGTAGGCAACTTCTTCGCTCATAACCGGTTTTGGAATTTCCTTTTGAGAAAACAATACCACGCCATTTTTATCTTCCACTTTTAAAAGGTAAATGGGTTTGGTGTAATAACCCTTGTTTGCAAACGTGCCATAAGCGCCAACCATGTTAAAAATGGAAGCATCAAAAGAGCCCAAAGCAATAGAAGGATATGCGGGCACATTTGGAATACCCATTTTTGTTGCAAGGTTAGAAACTGCAACCGGCCCAACTTGTTTCATAAGATAGGCAGTAATGTAGTTTTGTGAAAAGGCTAATGCTTTTTGTATGGTCAGCGTACCTTGTATTGTGCCAGATGATTTTGGTGTCCACGGAGCGCCGTAACCATCTATAGTTACCGGTACATTTGGTACGGTATAACATGGAGAAAAACCATTCTCAACCGCTACAGCATAAGTAAAAGGTTTAGCGGTCGAACCTACTTGCCTGGTTCCCATTTGCACCTGATCGTATTTAAAATGCTCGAAATTTATGCCTCCCACCCAAGCTTTTACATGGCCATTTTCTGGATCCATAGACATCATTGCATTGCGCAACAGCATCTTGTAATAGCGTACAGAATCAATCGGTCGCATGGTGGTGTCAATATCCCCTTTCCAGGTAAAAATACTAAGCTCAGTTGGCGTGTTAAAGTCTTTTTTAATTTCCTCATCGGTTTTACCGTTCAGCTTAGCTTCTTTATATCGGTCAGAGCGTTTTATGCCCTGTTCAATTTGCAATTCTTTATCCTTAAACGGATTTCTTCCTTTCCAGCTCTTTATAAATTCTTGCTGTAAAACTTTCATATACTCTTTTTGTGCCTCTTCTGCATATATCTGCATGTCGTAATTAAGCGTAGTATATATTTTCAACCCATCTCTATCTAGGTCATAAGCACTCCCGTCTGGCTTGTTGATGGCTTGCTCTTGAAAAATCTTTTTAATATCTCCTTTTAACACCGTTCTAAAATAAGGGGCAACACCGTCGTTTACGGTAGCCGCATTAAAGTCTAAGTTTAAAGGTTGTTGCTTTTTCTTATCGTAATCCTGTTGGGTAAGCGTACCGTTCTTTACCATTAAAAACAAAACAGTATTTCTGCGAGCCAAAGACCGCTCTGGATGCCGAGTTGGAGAATACATAGTAATGCCCTTTTGCATACCTACCAACGTAGCTGCTTGAGGGACAGTTAATTTATCGGTTGATGTGTTAAAATAAACCCGTGCTGCAGATTTTATACCGTAGGCTTGGTTACCAAAAGCTACCGTATTTAGGTACATGGTGATAATCTCTTCTTTGGTATAATTACGTTCTAATTTAACAGCAACAATCCATTCTTTAAACTTTTGCATCACACGTTTAAAGAAATTTCGTTCTCTGGCTTTTTCAGAGAAGAGATTTAGGGCCAGTTGTTGGGTAATGGTACTGGCACCTTGTTTTTTGCCTATCAAATTATAAAAAATGATGGCAAACGTACGCTTAAAATCAATTCCGCTATGCTCTTTAAATCTGGTGTCTTCTGTTGCAATCAATGCATTGATTACATTTGGAGAGATTTGTTTATAAGATACATTCGATCTGTTTTGCACAAAATAAGTGCCGATAGTCTTGCCATTTTCGGCTAAAATTTCTGAAGCTTGGTTACTTTTTGGGTGTTCTATATCTCTAAAAGACGGTAGAGCGCCGAAAGAGCCAACGCCAACCAAGGTGATAAAAAGTGCAAATATAGAAATGCAACCAAGCAGTACCTTCCAAATTCTTAGGTTGTATCTTTTGGTGTCGGAGGAAGTTAGATTATTTTTGCTATTTTTATTGATCATTTTTAATAAAATCTGCCAGTGGCGATAAATGTAAAGTCGTGCTGAAAATGTGCGTTAATAATTTTCCCTATAAAACTCCAAGTAGCTGTCAATCCGCTTTCTATCTAGTAGTTTCTCGAAGTTTTCCTTGCTGATGATAAACGTCTCGTAGTTATTATTGGGCACTTTCATTATTTTATTCAATTGATTTTTGATGCTGCTTTCGTAAATTTTTGCGTCAGACAAATCTACAAAACTATTTATATAGATCAGTTGGTCATCATCTAACTCTATCAATTTATGCACCAAATCATTGTCGGGATAATTACCTCTATTAAATTGCCCGATACCAAAACGCGAAGAACTTACCGTTAGCGTGGCATCTCTAACATCTATTACATAATAATATTCGGCAGAAACAGCTGTGCTGAATATACTGGGTTTCTTTATCGATAAAGTTGTTGTTGCCGAATCTGTTTTGGGCAAAAATGCTGTTTTAGAATTATTTGCCTTATCGGCGATTTGACCAGCAGGTGGCTGAACAATCTTTGTTGGTTTAGCAGTGCTGCTAGGGCGCGGTTTTCCATCTATGACAGAAGACAAAGGATCCCGCGCATTTTCATCGAAATCTAACAAGGCAACTGTTCGCTGTTCAAAATCTGCCAAATGGGTATTTATATATTCTAGCTGACTACGAACCAATGGAACTACAACCTTATCATCTGGATACTTTTGGTCGATTTTATTAAATGCATCAATAAGCATCGGGACTTTAGAAGTTCGACCGATAGACAAAGCTTTTAAATAGGCAAACTGAGGGTCGATTTCACTTTCTGGGTGTGCCAAAAAATAGAATGAAACAGAATCAATTACTCCTTTATAATTCTTGCCAATAAATTTGTGATATAGGTTTTCGTAAGTTTTTTTCGCAGTATCTAACAAAGCATCCTGCTTGCTCGCATAATAAGGATCTCTAATGGTTTTGGCATAATCAGAATTTGGAAATGATGTTAAAACTTCATCCCTATATACATTTGCTTTTAATTCATCTTTGCCCTTATTGCTTAAATACAAACTATATAAAATAGCTGGTCGATGATTGTTGTTCGGGAACCTCGCCAATAAAATCTGATACACTTTAGCTGCTTCTTCTTTATCGTTTAGCTCCTGCTGATAAAAACTTGCAATTTCATAATAGGCATCGATAATTTTCTGATTGGAAACTTTCAGCAAACTGTCTGTTGTTGGCAGGGCCGATAGGTATTCTGTTTCCAAATCGTTTGGTTTGGTGGTGCCGAAATCGGTAGAATCGGCTAACGGTTTCGCCGCTAATATTACATCGCCACCGGCTAAAATTTGATTGTTTTGTTGTGCAGAAGACTGAATGCTTTGGCGCCAATTGTCTTGCAAAGTTCTATTTCCCCATCTAATTTTAAAATCTGTAAATCCTTTGCTTACGGCCGCAGGATTACTAAAATAAAAAGTACTGCCGTTGCCCACAGATGGATTTGGAAGATCGTTATCTTGAAGGAGAAAGGCATTGTTCGCTATTGCAGGGTTTTGTGCGAGGTTGTTTCTACCATTCAACGTATCAATTTCTTTCTGTACGAAACGATGGATGTTTGGTTTCCTCTCTTCCAAGGGTAATTTCGCTATAAATTGTAAGGTGTCTTGTACATCGATTAGCGTATACCTATCGGTTAAATATTGCAAGTTGGCTGCTTTTTTTGCGATTTTGTTGTAATCATTAAAACTCTTTGGTAGAATATTTACCGCGCTATCGTAATAGAGTTTCGCTTTGCGATAGTTTTTGAGTTGGGCAAAATTTACGTTTGCGATGTTTAAATAAGATAAAGCCTTTTGGTTGATGTTATTCGTGCTACTTTGAACTGATTTTTCGAAATAAAATTCAGCTTTGCTAAAATCTCCTTTTTGGGCAAATAATTCTCCAATTTGGCCATAAATCTGGTCAATGTAGTCTGCATTTTTATCATCCTTCACCAATCGAAGCAGTTCTTTTTCCTCGTCAATTTGTTTACCGCTAATCTGTGCCCTTATTTTAATGCGCTGTAAATTTGCCTGGAAATACATCTCAAACGGTCCATTACTGCGCGCTACGTTGGTGAAGTTTTTAAAAGCATCTTGTATGTTGTTTTGTTTCTGTTGCAGTTGAGCCAAAATAAACCGCCACCTAATTTTAAGAAGCCGATCATTACCTTTCCGCAGCGCTTCTTGCAGCAGTACGGCAGCCTCATTATACCTGTTTTGGTAAATACGCAGTTGAGCAGATGTTGCCTGTGGTTCTGCTAAACTTTTTTTATAATCCTTTGAAACAAGAAACAACGTGTCTAAAATTTTATCTGCGTTGCCAAGATTGTTCAGTTCCATTTGGCTGCGCGCTTTCCAGTCGAGCGCCGTAATCACTGTTTTCTTATCTTTTGCGAAGGTTTTTGCTGCATAATCGAAATAGGCAGATGCAGCAAAGTAATTACCTTTTAAATAACTGGCCTTACCTAGAAGCAAATATGCATCATCCACATAGTCGCTATAACTTTTCTCATTAATAATGGCTTGAGCTTTTTTTATAACCTCATCTAACGGCTTATTTGGTGCATCTGGAAGCAGTACGAGCTCTTTTTGTGGCGGCGGATCTAAGTAAATAGGTAAGATGGTTTGATAATTGTCTCGATAGCTTTGCTGTAAACCGATATTATAATCAGCCAGCAATACCTTTGCATTATAGATATAGTTATATCTTGCAGTTAAGTTTTGCAACTTCCTACTAACTGCGGTATCTTTGGGCGTAATACATCCAGAGCAAAATATCAGGCAGATTAAAAACCAAGGAACGTTAATAGTTATTTCTGAGGCTTTTTTCAAGAGGTTTAACAGATTTTTAATTACTTGAAGTAGATTTTTATACTTTTAAAAGAATAATTTTGTCGAGATAAGACATTTTCAAAGTTAACGTAAATATTTAATTTAAAAATGGAAAACAAAAAGGAGGAGGAGCAGGGCAAAAAAATGGGTAACCTAGCAAAATTTTCAGCGATAGGGTTTCAAATGATTGCCACTATTGGGCTTTTTACTTTTATTGGTTACCAGATCGACGAACATCGAGAAAGCAGAACACCAATAATTACGGCTGGCTTTGCACTGGTCGGCGTTGCTATTTCTCTTTATCAGTCCATTAAACAAGCTACCAAGGAATAAAAAAGAAAGTGATACGTTTTACGTGGTAAGTTTTAAGTGAAGGTGTGATGCGTTCAAGAGCAAAGAGTAAAAAAGAAAGTGATACGTTTTACGTGGTAAGTTTTAAGTAAAGGTAAAGGTAAAGGCATGCAACTAGCCACCTAAACAACTAAGCGCACAAGCACCTAACCAACTAACCGCCTAACCATCTAACCAACAGACCCCCTAAACAACTAACCATTAAAGTAAATGTCGCTATCCAAATTCACCAGTTATTATTTTATCTTAATCGGCATTTTACTCGGTGTTGTGTTCTTACTAGATCAATTTGTTCCCCGTACGCAACTATTTGTGCCAAAATTTTGGCTAATTTTCGGGTTTTTGGCGGGCATAACGTATATCGCTTATGTATTGGTAGCCGTAGGTATAAAACGCGACCCGCAAATGGGCGTTATGGCCATTATGGGTGCAAATGCCGTGAAATTGCTTTTTTGCATGGGATTTGTGCTTGTTTACACTTTAAAAGTACCTGGAAATACTACTATTTTCCTCGCTAACTTTTTTTCTTTATATTTATTGTTTTCTGTCTTTGAAATTTACTGTTTGTTGTTTAACTTGCGCCACCAAAAATTAAAGTAAAAAACTGCCAATAAATGGATTGTAACCGAGTTTTTGTATGTAAAGTTAAAAGGCAAACTGTCGTATTTACGCTTTTTATAGCACTTTTTTCGTTTCAATTTAATGCTTTTGCTCAAAATGAGCCAACTCAAAACCCTGTGGATAGTACTGTTGCCCTAACTAGCGCCGTTGCTGCTGGAGAACAAAAAGAGGGCAAACATGGCGAAGAAAAATTTGAGCCGACCAAAGTTATTATGGAGCACATAGCCGATTCGCATGGTTGGCATTTGGGTGGACACATCACTTTACCCTTACCTGTAATTTTATACACACCACAGGGCATGGAGATTTTTTCTTCTGGGAACTTCCAACATGGAGAAGAAGATTATCAAGGGAAATACAATAAATATCGTTTGGTTACTGGTTTGGAGCAGAGTTTGTACAAAAATATGTTTAACAAAAACATAAAGGTGGTTAGGGCAGACGGCAAAATAGATGAAGCAACTTCTGATTCGGTGATTGATCTTTCCATTACTAAGAATGTTGCAGCCATGTTTGTTTCTATGGCGGTGCTTTTATTAGTATTTATTCCAGTTGCAAACTCTTACAAGAAACGTGTAGGCAAGTCGCCCAGAGGTTTACAGTCTTTCTTAGAGCCTGTTTTTGTATTTGTGAGGGATGATATTGCTAAACCAAACATAGGCCATAACTTCTCGAAATTTATGCCGTACCTGCTTACGGTGTTCTTTTTTATTCTGGTAAACAATTTGATGGGTTTGGTGCCTATCTTTCCGGGCAGTGCGAACGTAACAGGTAACATTGCCCTTACCTTTGTGTTGGCCGTTGGCACGTTGCTTTTGGTAAATATTAACGGCAACAAATATTATTGGAAACATATTTTAATGCCCGATGTTCCTTTTTGGTTATTTCCAATTATGGTCATTGTAGAGCTGGTTGGCGTAATCTCTAAGCCTTTCGCCTTAATGATACGTCTGTTTGCCAACATTACAGCAGGGCACATTATTGTGTTGAGCTTAATTTCGTTGATATTTATTTTCGAAACTGTTGCCATGGCGCCGGTTTCAGTGGCATTCGTAATTTTTATGGATGTGTTAGAAATATTGGTAGCGTTTTTACAGGCTTTTATTTTTACCTTGCTTACCGCCCTTTTTATTGGGATGGCGGTGGAGGAGCATCATTAAATTTTTAAACTATTTTTTACAAATTATATAAATAAATTAGTTATGGTAGGTTCAATCGCAGCACTTGGTGCTGGTTTAGCAGTAATTGGCGCAGGTATCGGTATCGGCCAAGTAGGTGGTAAGGCAATGGAAGGTATTGCTCGTCAACCAGAGGCTGCATCAAAAATTCAAACTGCTATGATTATTGCAGCGGCTCTAATTGAGGGTGTTGCTTTATTCGGCGTGGTAGTTGCATTATTGGGTAATAACCCTTCGTAATTCGCAACTTAAATTTTAGGTCGGTGTTTAGCGATTGGCTGAATACCGACCTTAATTAAAAGAACATTTAAAAAACACAACATAAAATGGAATTAGTTACCCCAACCTTTGGTTTGGTTATTTGGACCACGGTTTCTTTTATCTTTTTAGTAATTTTGTTGCGAGTTTTTGCATGGAAGCCGATTATGGGAGCCATACACGACCGAGAACAAAGCATAGACGAGGCTTTGAATAAAGCTGAGTTGGCTAAGTTACAAATGACAAAGTTAACTGCCCAAAATCAAGAGCTGATGCTGCAAACCCGTGCAGAGCGCGATGAGATTTTGAAAGAAGCTAAAATATTGAAAGACAACATTCTGCATGAAGCCAAGAAGCAAGCGCAAGATGAAGGAGCAAAGCTTATCGCAAAAGCCAAAATAGAAATAGAGAACCAAAAGAAAGCTGCGTTAATTGAAGTTAAAAACCAGGTTTCTGCGCTATCTTTAGAGATTGCCGAACGTGTATTGCGCAAGCAATTAGACGATAAGGGAAAACAAGAAACTTTGGTAGAAAGCTTGTTGAAAGACGTTAATATGAACTAAAAATTAGATTTGAGACAATAGATATGAGATTTGAGACGATGTCCAATTTCTCACATCTCACATCTCACATTTCACAACTAAAATAAATGTCAGAAATTACAGT
The DNA here is from genome assembly GCF_040547165.1 of Pedobacter sp. UYP30. Classification (NCBI taxonomy): domain Bacteria; kingdom Pseudomonadati; phylum Bacteroidota; class Sphingobacteriia; order Sphingobacteriales; family Sphingobacteriaceae; genus Pedobacter; species Pedobacter sp. UYP30. The sequence goes on from NZ_JBEPPD010000004.1 coordinate 205,194, forward strand.
TGCCAGTAGATACGCAAAAGCCTTAATAGACTTAGCCCAAGAGAACAATTCTTTAGAGGCTACGTATGCTGATATGGTTGCTTTTGAAAAAGTGGTTGATGATAACCCCGTGTTAGAAGCGGTTTTGAAAAACCCAATTATTCCCTTAGATAAAAAGAAGGGAATTGTGCAGGAGATTTTTAGCGGTCAATTAAGCAAGGTGAGCGGTTCGTTTTTAAACATTGTGATAAATAAGGGACGTTCTGCAATTTTGTTTGAAACTTCTAAGCAGTTTGTTCGCCAGTACAATAAAATTAAGGGCGTGGTAACAGCACATGTTACCTCTGCAATTGTATTAAGCAATACCGCAAAGCAAGAAATAGTTGATTTGGTTAAAAAGGACTTTGCAGCTAACAAAGTGATTGTAGAAGAGAAAGTAAACGCAGATTTAATTGGCGGATTTATTTTGAGGGTGGGAGATAGGCAATTTGACGGTAGCATTAGCCACGGTTTAGATAAATTGCGGAAAGAGCTTGGTGTATAGTTTTTGCGTTAAGAACGTTAAATCGTTAAGAGCGTTTAGAGCGTTGGATAGGTTTAACCGAAGAACCAGCGCCTTAAAAACATAAACCCGATAGCAGCGGAAAGCGCCATTTTTTTTGGCCTTGCAGCGGATAGCGGGACTGAAATAAGATAAGAGTACAGGAACAACATTTACAAAAAGATATAAACATAATTATGGTAGAGGTAAGACCAGACGAAGTATCGGCCATCATCAGACAGCAATTGGCAGGCTTCAAATCAGAAACCGAACTGGAAGAAGTGGGTACCGTATTGCAAGTAGGCGATGGTATTGCGCGTGTTTTCGGTTTGTCGGCAGTGCAATCTGGAGAGTTGGTGGAGTTTGAGAACGGCTTGCAGGGCATTGTACTAAATCTTGAAGAAGACAACGTTGGTGTGGTTTTACTGGGCCCGTCAGATGGAATTTCTGAAGGCGATACCGTTAAACGTACCAAAAAAATTGCGTCTATTAACGTAGGCGAAGGCATGTTGGGCAGGGTGGTAAACACACTTGGCGAGCCAATGGATGGTAAAGGGCCGATTTTAGGTCAGACGTATGAAATGCCGTTGGAGCGTAAAGCACCAGGTGTAATTTATCGTCAGCCGGTTACCGAGCCATTGCAAACAGGTATTAAAGCTATTGATGCAATGATTCCGATTGGCCGTGGACAACGTGAGTTGGTTATTGGCGATCGGCAGATCGGCAAATCGGCCGTATGTATCGATACCATTATCAACCAAAAAGAATTTTACGAAGCTGGGCAACCGGTATTTTGTATCTATGTAGCCATCGGGCAGAAAAACTCTACCGTAGCTAACGTTGTGCGTACTTTAGAAGAAAACGGCGCAATGCCGTACACGGTCGTAGTTGCGGCATCGGCAGCTGATCCAGCACCTTTGCAGTTTTACGCTCCATTTGCGGGTGCCGCCATTGGCGAATTCTTTAGAGATACAGGTAGGCCTGCATTGATTGTTTATGATGATTTATCTAAACAAGCAGTTGCCTATAGAGAGGTTTCATTATTATTGCGTAGACCTCCGGGTCGTGAAGCATATCCTGGTGATGTGTTTTATCTACACAGTCGTTTATTAGAACGCGCTGCAAAGATCAACCAAAACGATGAGATTGCGCAGGCAATGAACGATTTGCCGCCATCTATAAAAAATATTGTTAAAGGTGGAGGTTCGTTAACGGCTTTGCCGATTATAGAAACCCAAGCTGGAGATGTTTCGGCCTATATTCCAACCAACGTAATTTCTATTACCGACGGACAGATCTTCTTGGAGTCTAACTTGTTTAACGCAGGTATTCGTCCGGCCATTAACGTAGGTATTTCGGTATCTCGGGTGGGTGGTAATGCGCAGATCAAGTCGATGAAGAAAGTTGCAGGTACGTTAAAATTAGATCAAGCACAATACCGCGAGTTAGAGGCATTCTCTAAATTCGGATCTGATTTAGATGCAGCAACAAAATCTGTGTTAGATAAAGGTGCACGTAACGTGCAGATTCTTAAACAAGCACAATTTTCGCCAGTGCCTGTAGAAAAGCAAGTGGCTATTGTGTACGCCGGAACGAAGAATTTAATGCGTGCGGTGCCTGTAGCTAAAGTTAAAGAATTTGAGAACGAATATTTAACACAATTGGAAATGCGTTATCCAGATACGTTAAAGGCTCTTAAGGCCGGCAAGCTGGATGATGAGATTACAGGTGTGTTAGAAAAAGTAGCGAAAGAAGTTTCGGAGAAATATTAATATAGTATCGAGTAGTTAGTATCAAGTATCAAGACCGGCGTTGTGCACAATCTTGCTACTTGCTACTCACAAAAAAGAAGTTTTGGAAAAGTAAAATTAGTATCAAGTATTTAGTATTTAGACTAAGCGTTATGCATAAGTCTTGCTACTTGATACTTGTTTCTTGATACTCAATAAACAATGGCAAATTTAAAAGAAGTAAGAAACCGTATTGGATCGGTGCAATCCACACAGCAGATCACCAAAGCCATGAAAATGGTTTCGGCCGCAAAGTTGAAACGCGCTACCAATGCCATTACCGCTTTGCGACCTTATGCAAATAAGCTTAAAGAAATTTTAGCCAATCTTTCTATCACTTTAGAAGATTTCGCATCGCCATTTATACAAGAGCGTGTGCCAAACAAGGTGCTTATTGTAACCGTTTCGTCTAACAGGGGCTTGGCTGGTGCGTTTAACTTAAACGTAATTAAGGCAACCAATTTGCTAATCAACCAGAAATACAATGAACAGTTTCAGCGTGGCGATGTAAGCATCATTTCTATCGGCAAGAAAACACAAGATTTCTTTGAGAAGCGTAAATATAACGTTATTGGCAACAACAACGAGGTATATACAGATTTGACTTTCGAAAATGTAACTACCATTACCAACACAATTTTAGACGGTTTCGAAAAAGGTAAATTTGATAGGGTAGAGCTGGTGTACAATGCCTTTAAAAATGCGGCGGTACAGGTAATAACGACCGAGCAACTTTTGCCTTTACCAAAGGCCGATATCGACGCCATCGAAAACAAGGGCACTACGGTAGATTATATTTTAGAACCTTCGCAAGATGAAATTGTTGAAGAATTGATTCCTAAATCGGTTAAAATCCAATTGTACAAAGCAGTGTTAGATTCGCATGCGGCAGAGCACGGCGCACGTATGACATCGATGGATAAGGCAACAGAAAATGCTGGAGATTTGTTAAAATCGTTAAAGTTGGCGTACAACCAAGCACGTCAGGCGGCAATTACAACAGAATTAACAGAAATTGTAAGTGGCGCAGCAGCGTTGCAGGGTAATTAAAATAATGGAATCGTTATGTTGAGCCTGCGAAACATTTCACATGTAGGGTCTGATTTCTGATTACATTTCACACAAAATACAAAGCCCATTTCTTAATTGAGATGGGCTTTTTTGTAGAGTTGATTTTTGATTTCGAATTATTTGGGCGCTTTACAACGTTCTCACACGCCATCTACCGTATTTTTATTTGGATGGAGGAGCCAAATAAAGGATGCCGTTTCTGTCGTTAGCGCGAAGATTTATTGAGAAACTGGCGATACGCAAACTGATTCGAGCTTTATGAGATACTATCAATTGTGAACATCAAATTTCTATGGTGTGCTAAGTATTTCGTTCTGTGAATATTTAATACTGTTTTTTCGAGCCTGTAGTTTTTCCAGAATCTTTTTACGTCTTCAGAAACTCTTTTCGAAAACAGCATTTCTCCGTCATCGGTAAAGGAAATGTATTTTAAATCAAAAAGAGAATCGACTGTTCGGCTTAATAACAGGCCGTTGTTTGGATCGTAAGCTTCATTTTCGTCTGACTGGATAAAAGGTTTGATATGACTTGCAATTAAAACCGGATAACAGAGTTTTTCTAAAACGCACATCGGATAGCCATATAGCTCCTCACATTCTTCTTGTAATTGATTTTTGTACAGCCTGTGAAGATAGGGGTCTCTTCGCTTTATGATTGCTTTTAGGTCTTCGCCGAAAATTTGTTGTGCGTCTTCTTTAAAATATAAGTCATCTTTAACAAAAACCAAATCATCCAATTTGCCCAAAAGATTATATAAATAGGCCACCTGATTATATTTTCGACTGACGAAATCTTCATCTTTTGCTTTTTTAACATATTCTTGAAGTTCGTAAGCTGTTAAAAATGGTTCGGTGCGCGCTTCGATATCAACGAGCATAAGCGCAATGATTTCGTCTTTGGATAATTTGCCCTGTTCTATCAGAGTTTGAATTAAGAAATTAATTTGCTTAATCGAAGAGTTTTTATTGACTGCCCGATTAAAGCTGGAATTTGAATAGACAATTTTTGAGAGCAGGGTTTCTCGTTTCCTATTGGTTTTTGCGTTTATGTAATCATGAACTTGTGGATGATAAGAAAGTAAAAATGGATTGATAAATCCTAACTTTACAAGCTGATTGATTGACTTTCTGACCGATATTAAACTTATTGGATTAACTTTCGCTACAGCGAGCTGTAGGCGAGAATATTTTGTCTCAGCATATTCTTCCTTTAAATATTTGTCAACGAAATTAACACATGTTTTGAGTGTGTCTAAAAACTTCCTGCCGTTATAGTCTGTAAAAGCATTTGTCAGTTTCCAATATTCTTCATAATTCTGCTGCTGCATAATTTTCTGTGGAGTGTTCTTGATAGAATTGGTTTTTTGCTATGAATAAATATTCTGTATTCCTTTCTTTTTTCTCTTTCCCCGTGATTTTATAAACGTGCTTTTTTTCCATAACCTGAACATCACTCGTATATTTATTCAACAAATATAAAAGTTCGTGTTTAGAAAGGTAAGATGAATTATTGAAGCTTAAATACCAGTATTTGAAGTTGGATAACCTCGCAAATAGCTTATCAAATAAGGCAACCGCGCTATTCTTATCTGTAAAATTATTTTTGAACGGCTCTGTTTTTTTAGATGCAATAAAGTTGTCAACCAAGCCATAAAAACTGAAATAATTATTCATCGTACCTGTATACGGTGGATCTAAATAAATTATATCTGCTTGGACTTTGTTCAATAAATCAAAAACATCTTCATTATAAGCTCTGTTATCTTTTGAATTGCTAAAAACAGCATTGTTATAATCATCAAGATTTTTGAGAAAATGAAGTTTGAAAGTTTGGTTGTGATACGCTCGTTTACGCTTGTATTTTTCATAACTGTATTCTTCGTCTCTCAACTGTACAATTTTATCCCAGTTAAGATTAAAACGAGAGTATGGCATCTTTCTGATCATCGCGCGTCTCATTAACGACAGGGCAAGTGATTGCTTTTCATCAGAATCTAGTTTTTTTATGTTTTCACGATACAAATCAAGTTGGCAACATTCGTCAGGATAAAAATATACTTCAGAATAATTAGCAAACATAAAGCCTTTAAAAGGACTTCCCGAAAAAATCAACTTTATATCTTCTGCATTCAATAAAATGTGGTTGTTTTTTATCAAAGCATTTGCAATATGGTAATTAACTTGTAAAACATCATTGGTATATACTTCCAATCCCCTGTATTTTGCCTCATAGCTTAATGAGCAACCTCCAGAAAAAGCATCAAATAATGTTTTTGCATCTGTTGGAAACTGATCACAGATCCATTTTGCAATCTTCTCTTTATTGCCAATATAATTAACTTTTGGATACTTAAACATTTTGGCTCATTTTAAAAATTACCTCTGCAATTGCCTCTGCCATTTTTGGCGGAACCGAATTGCCAACCTGTTGCTGTTGAGAAATTCTATTTCCTTTAAAGACAAAATCGTCTGGAAAGGACTGTAATTTTGCAAGCTCTCGAACGGTTAGCGCTCTATTTTGTTCATAATGAAATATCTTCCGCATATCGCCGGTTACGCAAACTGCGGGTTTTTCACTTGCATATTTGATGTACTTTCTAACATCACCAGATTTTGGCCTAAATTCCAAAGGAATTTCAGTCCTGTCTCCTCCATCACTCACGTAGCTCATTTTGGCCAACATTTGTTCTGAGTGAGACATGGCGATATGATTTGGGATTATAGACTCTTCGCCAGATTTTAACTTTGGGTATTCTGATAGCGCTTCTTTAACAGATACATATTGTTCTACTTCTTTCTTTGGAAATATTATTTTTTGTTCTGTTTTTGTTCCGATGAAAATTACTCTTTTTCTTATTTGCGGAACACCGAAATCTGCTGAATTAAGTATTTGGCAATCTACCTTATAGCCGAGTTGTTCAAAGTCTTTAATTATTTCCTTTCTGGTTGTACCGTTGTTGTGGTTGTATAACCTCGCTACATTTTCCATCACAAAAAACTTTGGCCGAATGATGCCCACTACTCTAGCAAATTCTTTGAATAACCTGTTTCTTGGATCTTCAATAAATTTTCTACCAATATTGCCTGCAATGCTGAAGCCTTGACATGGCGGACCGCCAATAATTACATCAATTTCATCAAACTCTTTAAAGTATTTTATTTCTGACTCGGTCATTTTACAAATGTCTTTCTGAATAAGCTGATGGTTTTTGAAGTTGTACTTGTAGGTTTGGCAAAAACTAGGTTCGACATCAATTGAAAAAATATTTTGAAATCCTTTATTTTCAAAACCGAGGGAAAATCCCCCTGCTCCGGAAAACAGATCTATATATTTTAGTTTTTTGTTCATAAATCCAGTTCGGCTTGGGTAACGTTTTTACTCTTCAAATAATTAGCTGCATCTTCGGCAACTGAAAAAATGGAATCTGAACATTTATATTTAAATGCTTCTTGTGCAAATTTGTCTGCAAAAAATAAATCGGTTACGGTTTGCGCGTCCAATTCAAACAAGTTGGAAAGTGACTTGAGTTTAGATTTGCTGAATTTTTGAGTACCATTTTCAATTCTGCTAATTGCACTGGAATTTATGCCAATTTTTCTTCCGAATTCAGTCTGCGTCCATTCTCGTTTTTCTCTTTCTTTTTTTAAGAAGGTTCCGAAGTTTAACATTTTTAAAGTTTATAAAAAAAGGTTTGATTCATATATAGCAAATGTAATGATAATTTGCGAATTTTGCATCAAGTTTTTTATCGGACAGTTTATCCCCGCTAAAACACACGTTGCTCTGCTACATCGTTCTAAGTTGTTCATGTCTAGATTCTTAATTTAGCTGATGTTGTTTTAAAGCTCAATATCCAAAAATATTCCAGATTAAAAAAATGGACATCAGTCGCAATATTTGATAAGATTTCTCTCAAAAAAAATTCTGTAGAAAAGTTTTTCAACACAAGGTGAGTTTATCCGTTCTCAAGCTTTCTTGTTTGATAAGTGTTGCCGACTTTGTCGGTTTGACTAATTGGCCGACTGCTGCCTTGAACAAAGTTGTTATCCATAAAAACAACTGTTCCACCAGGCAATACAAGTTCATTCACTTTCTTAAGAAGGTCTTGAATGTTTTGGAGCAGAATGTGGCTCCAAATAAAACCACCAAATAAACTTTCATATTCGTTTTTAAAGTTAAGTTCGAAAAGATCTGAAAGTAGAAATGTTACTTTCTTGGTTGAAATTTTTTTTGCTCGGGCGACTTCTAGAACTTTTTTGCCAACATCTGTTGCAAGAATGGAAGTTGCGGTTTGAGCGATCTTTTCTGTCCAATAGCCGGTGCCACAAGCAATTTCTAAAACGGTTTTGTTTGCAAGTAGTTCTTGTAAAATCATTGTAGAACGTTTCAGGTCTTCTTTCCGTTCTGGCTTTGCGTAAACCCTTTCGTATTCTTTGGCTCTTTGCTCATAATACGTTGCTAAATCCCTGTTCATATTATGCTTGCTCTAATTTCATTAATGGCATTGCAAGGTAAATTCAATCTGCTCAGATTTCTCATCATAAAAAACATAAACTAAACCAATGTCTCCCCACATTAGTCCCGCGTTGTCTTCTGAATCTATTTGAAATAGATTTTCATGGGATTTCCCTCTTTATCTTTTGGAGTAGATTCTCCCTAAATCTATATTGCACACCTATCTCCAAATATTTTTTTCCAAAAACTCATTTTTCCAATTCTATTTTTCTAGTGCCAATTCCATTTTTTCCTTAAAGGCTTTTGGCTCATCTACGTGGAGAGCGATTGTCTTAAATCTTTTTCTCAATCCATACAATCCGGTCAACACATATTCTTTTTTTACGCTGATGATTAGGTTATGAGCTTCCATTTTTCCAAGAGGCGAAAGTTTTCTAGATAGATCATCTATTTCAAAATCCTTGCTCGAAAGTTCGATGCTATCTATCGGCAAGTAAAATAGCCACTTCGTTTATCATTCCATACCTCAAGATCAAATGTTCGCCATCAATTGCAATTGGTCTTTTTGAGAGGGATTTTGCAAAGCCAAACACCTGAACAGCGGTATATGCACTTATTGCAGTTAATACCCACGCTGCGGTTATGCTCCATCGCGTAAGCAGAAAATGAAAGGCTACTGTTTCTACTGTAATAACAAGAATAAATGCTCCGATTAAGGCTGGTGTTCCGCTGTTTTTGTGATAGCTAAACTCGTTTTCTTTTATTGGTGCTTTCTTCCAATTTATAAATCCGTAATAAAAAACGGCGATTTCCGTGGCGAATATCAGGGCGAGTTTTTTTGGAAGCACTTCGTTGCAGCAACTTTTCAAAATGTTAAAAAAATCTAGGCTAGGGTTAGGTAAGGCTTTGTTTCTTTTAATAACATTACCAAATTTAACCGCCACAAACGCTAATAGGGTAAGTTCGAAAAGAGGAAATATCCAAGTTCTAAAGAGTGTTAAATAGGTTTGGCTTTCTTTTAGTAAAAAGTAGAAGCCAATTAAAACGCCAATTAAGATTACGGGGATAATTGTTGCTTTCTTAATCTCAGATTTACGAATGAGAAGAAAGTAAACAAGAGGAACGCTGATTAATGAATCGAACGTAACTGCTAAGCTTAAAACATGGGTTTCTTTAAAGATTGCTGTTTTGGTTAGGAGAATAAGGGCCGCAAAAAGAATTGACGGCAAGCCATAATTGAGGAGGCTACGGTTAATTGACAGTTTGTTAATCATGCGTTGGACTTGAATAATTAAAGGTATAAAAATTAATGTCTTCATCACGTTTCTTCGAAGAAGCGTCTACGGGACTTTACACTTGGTTTTTCACAGGAGACAGTTTTTAATAAACTTCAAAAAATCATAACAATCGCTTAATAATGAGGTAACGTTTTCATCATATACAAAACCTTACTTTACATAAAAATACTGTTACGCATATTTTGTTTACCCATAAACTCCATGTTATGAAAACAGTTTCTTATTACTCTCAGAGAATTATTGTTCGAATCTTTCTCCCGCGATTATCGGTTTTTTGTTTTCCTGTTAAAGTTTTCAACCTGCACCTCTAATGCAAAAGAAAGGAAAACGCAAAATCGAATTGCTAGTAATTAGTGATGTGCATTTGGGCACTTATGGTTGTCAGGCAAAGCAACTTTTTTCTTACCTCAGTTCCATCAAGCCAAAAACCGTAATCCTTAACGGAGACATTATTGATATATGGCAATTTAGTAAACGCTATTGGCCCAAAAGCCACATGAAGATTGTGAAATACATTATGGCTTGGATGGGTAGAGGCGTTAAGATTTATTATGTAACGGGCAACCACGATGAGATGCTTAGGAAATTCGCAGGGTTTAAAATGGGGTCGTTTCGCATTGTAAACAAAGTAGTGCTGCCGCTCTCGGGCGATAAAATTGCATGGTTTTTTCATGGCGATGTTTTTGACGTAACCATGCAGCATTCTAAATGGTTGGCAAAACTTGGTGCTATTGGCTATGATACGTTGATAGTTATTAATACGTTTGCAAATTTCATTTCAGAAAAGATATTTAAGAGGGGAAAGTTATCTCTTTCTAAAAAAATTAAGAATAGTGTAAAAAGCGCTGTTAAATTCATCAACAACTTTGAAACCACTGCGGCTAATATTGGCATCTCCAATAATTACGATTACGTGGTATGCGGCCATATTCATCATCCAGAAATGCGGGAGATTAAAAATGAACATGGATCCATTCTTTATTTAAATTCTGGCGATTGGGTAGAAAATCTTACCGCACTAGAGTATAATGAAGGCAAATGGACACTTTATAAATACAACGAAGCAGATTTGCCCGAAGACATAGAAGAAGAGGAGGATGAGCCCGGAGATAAGGAACTTTTTAACACCATGCTTAATGAATTTAATTTGATGAGCCAGCCATGAAAATTTTATATGCAATACAGGGCACAGGCAATGGCCATATAAGCAGGGCAAGAGACATCATTCCCGAGCTTCGAAAAAAAGGTGAGGTGGATATTTTGGTAAGTGGCACGGAAGCAGATGTTTTCCTTGGATTTCCAATAAAATACAAACTGAAGGGATTGAGCTTTGTTTTTGGTAAAAAAGGTGGTATTGATTTGGTATCGACTTATAAAAAAGCAAGACTTAAAAGGTTTTTCAAAGAAGTTAAAAACCTTCCTGTTAGAAATTATGACCTAGTTATAAACGATTTTGAGCCAGTAAGTGCTTGGGCTTGCTTTTTTAACCGTAAACAATGCATAAGCCTTAGCCACCAAGCTGCCGCGTTAAATATAAAAGCACCTCAGCCAGATAAAAAAGATAGGGTTGGAAAGGCAATTTTAAAAAAGTATGCACCAGTTACAGACGCGTATGGATTTCACTTTAAAGCTTATGCTGAAAACATCTTTACGCCAGTTATCCGAGAAGAAATAAGAAATGCCGATAATATTCAACTTCCTCATTATACAGTCTATCTACCCGCTTATAATGATAAAAGGATTATTAAAGTTCTGAAGGAAGTAAAAGAAATTGAATGGGAGGTTTTCTCGAAGCATACCAAAAAGCCATACAACGAAGAAAATATTAAAATAAGCCCGATAAATAACGAAGCTTTTATAAAAAGTATGCTTACCTGTACTGGAGTACTTTGTGGCGCCGGTTTTGAAACTCCTGCCGAAGCACTGTTTTTAAAAAAGAAGTTAATGGTTATACCAATGAAAGGACAATATGAGCAGCAGTGTAATGCAGCGGCTTTAAAAAAGATGGGAGTACCGGTTTTAAAAAAATTAAAAATAGAGAGGCTCGGGGATATATTGGCCTGGGTGCAAGAAGCCTGTGTTATTCAGGTTGATTATCCAAATATTACGCATAGCATAATTGATTCTATTTTTGACACTCATTTCAATAAAATTGCTCAGCCTTTAGTTCCCGAGCATAATTTGCATAACGAAACGAAGGTTGCTAAAATACACCTTGGCAATTTTTGCATCAAATAATAAGCTAGCATGTTGCTTTCAAACGAAGCCTTCGGAAATGATTTTACCTGGGGCGTTTCTACCGCCGCTTACCAAATTGAAGGTAAGGGCAATTCTAGTTTTACAGGGGAATCTATATGGGATGTATTTGTAAAAAAACGGGGAAAAATCTTTAAAAATCATACAGGAGATGTTGCCTGTGATTTTTACAACCGTTATGCAGAAGATATTGGTCTGATGGCTGAACTCAACATCTCTAACTATCGTTTTTCTATTTCGTGGAGCCGCATTTTTCCGCTCGGCATCGGCTCCGTAAGCCAAGATGGCATAACGTTTTATAACCGCATAATTGATCTTTGTTTGGCGCTTAACATCACCCCGTGGATTACTTTATATCATTGGGATTTACCTCAAGAACTGCAAAGAAAAGGAGGATGGGTTAACAGAGATATTATCAATTGGTTTTCTGAATTTACGGCATGTTGTGTCGAATATTTTGGAGACCGGGTAAAAAACTGGATGGTTTTAAACGAACCAATGGTTTTTACCGGGGCCGGATATTTTTTGGGTGTGCATGCGCCCGGAAAGAAAGGGCTTAGTAATTTTTTAGCGGCTGCACATCACGCCGCGTTATGCCAGTCTATGGCTGCTGCACTGATAAAATCGCTCCAACCGCAAAGTAATGTCGGCACTACTTTTTCGTGTTCGCACATAGAGCCGCATAGAAACACAACGCGGGATATTTTAGCAGCAAAAAAGGTAGATGCCTTATTAAATCGTTTTTTTATAGAACCACTGTTGGGTTTGGGCTATCCTACCAACGAGTTAAGATTATTGCGGCGTATCGAAAGATTCATCAAACCAGAGGATGAAAAAAATCTTGTCTTTAATATGGATTTTATCGGCGTGCAAAATTATACAAGAGAGGTTGTAAGGCATAGCTCTTTTAACCCTTATTTAAAAGCAAAATTAATTAAGGCTAATAAAAGAAATGTAGAAACTACGTTGATGAATTGGGAAGTATATCCTGAGTCTATTTATCACGTCTTAAAAAAATTTAGTAGTTATAAAAATATGCCTCCTTTAATGGTAACTGAAAATGGGGCAGCTTTTACTGATACGATACAAAATGGGCAAATACACGACATAAAACGTACCCAATACCTTAAAGATAATATTTCTCAATTGTTACGTGCAAAGCAAGAGGGCGTAAATGTTGCTGGTTACTTTATTTGGACATTCCTCGACAACTTTGAGTGGGCTGAAGGCTATCGCCCCCGTTTTGGGTTGGTGCATGTAGATTTTCAGACGCAAAAAAGAACTGTAAAATCTTCTGGGAACTGGTATGCTGATTTCTTAAGAAAAAAAGACGCTGCAGCTTTAAATAGTCTTTCCAAAATGAGCACCGAATCAGAATAGCTTTGTCCTTTAAAGGCTTTTTAAATTGTAGCCAGATGGTGTAAAATAAGGCGATAATAATTCAAATTTATCCCTTATAATCATGCATTTCACTAACAATCAAATAATACCCATCTAAATCTCTCAATGAAAATTCTTTCTTGGTAGAGTTTGGGTTTTGATGGATTTCTTGCTCAACGAGATAGTTTATCTTTTTTATGTTTGCCATAAACTGGCCCATATCATCTGTTCTGAAATACAAAATGAGGCCGTTTCCAGCTTGTATGGTTTGGTCCTCCATGGTTGGGTGTTCGTGTGTTCCCCATTCGTGCAGACATAACATCACGTTTTTGCTTTTATCAACCAAAACAGCAAAATTATTGCCCCCATGCGCATTTATCCAGTCAAATAGGTGGCAGTACCAAAGAGCGCTTTCTTGCACATTTTTAACTGCAATAATTGGGTCTATTTTTGTCATTACGTTTCTTTTTAAATAATGTGTAAAATACCTTTAACGGTTTAAAATTAACGAGTAAATTTAAGGGTTTATAATTTTGTTCGATGTTTTTTTGGTAGATGCGGTGCGTTAACGATAGGAGCGATATACTTTTATCCTACTTTTTTAGTAGGATAAAAGATTTAGTGGATAGCGTGTAAAAACGCCCAAAAACTGTTTAAAAAAAAATATTTTTCGAAACCAAATTTAAGATTACAAGAAGTTATTTACTAGAATTTTTTAGCTTTCAGCTATCTTTGTCGCGACAGTTTTTTATGATGAAAAAATATTCATTTTTAGTTTTGATTGGGCTACTGCCATGCTTTGCATTTGCACAAAGTCCAGCCAGAGATTTTACGAATGCGGTGCTTTGGCAACAGACTTCTGGCGAATACCGGGCGCTGTGTTTCCAAGCATTTAATTTTGCAAAACTTTCTTTAAAAGAGGCTTTATGGGCAGATACGAGTAAGTTGCCCAATTGTGTGGTGGTAGATATAGATGAAACGGTGTTGGATAATTCGGCTTTTCAGGGGCATGAAATTAAAAAGGGTTTGAGTTATACCTCGGCAGATTGGGCGGAATGGACAAGCTTGGCTCAGGCAGATACGGTTGCGGGAGCCTTGGCTTTTATAAAATTTGCTGCTTCGAAAAACATCGAAACTTTTTACGTGAGCAACCGCAACCAAAAGGATTATGCCGCAACTTTAAAAAATCTGCAAGAATTTGGTTTTCCATTTGCAGATGATGCGCACTTGATGGTATCTACCGGGTCGTCAAACAAAGAATTGCGTAGGCAAACCATTGCTAAAAACTATAACATTTTGCTTTTGTGTGGTGATAATTTAAGCGATTTTAGCAATATATTTTATCGAGAGGGAAAGGACACCAAAGAGCAGGTAGATCAAAACCAAGCGTTATTTGGAAACAAATTTATTTTGCTACCCAACCCAATGTACGGCGATTGGGAATCGGCATTGTATCTGGGTAAAAAACTAACAGATGCCGATAAGGCGAAACAACGCGAAGAGCACTTAAAAACTTATTAGCTTTTTATAAAATATCGGCAATAAGTGTTACTTTTACCGCAGTAAAATTATTAAGTAATGAGAGAAGAAACAAAGTACGAAAAAGAAAGTATGAAAACAGCGAACAATCCGAACATTTACGTTTGGTTGATCGTAGGTACAATTGTTGGCTTATTTGGTGCATTTTTTAGGTTTGTGCATGATAGCTTTACCTTCTCACTTATTTCTTGGATTTTTCTTTTTATCGGTGCAGCTATTGCCATACGTAGTGTATTTAAGATTTTGAACGCGGAGTAGTTTCTAGCGTTAAACATAAAAATACAGCCGAGCTTGTTAATACTTGCTCGGCTTTATTTGTGGATTTTTTTTAGAAAGATGCTCTTAATCACAGGTTTATGTTCGTCTTATTTTACATAACGGTTTCACGTTAAATTTCTTTTGGGTTACCAATCCCGAAAACGGGTATTAAACCATAAAAAGCCAATTGTTTAAAACGGCTTATCTTCTAATGGCCATTTGAAGGAAATTCTTTAAAATTTTAATCTTCTAATCAAAAATTATGAAAAGGAATTTAATTGCTTTGGCTATGCTATTGACTGTTCTTGGCTGCCAAAACGCTAAAAGAGGAAGTCAATCTCAAGATCAATCTTTGGAAAGTGCGAATCTTGCGCTTGACGATACCACAGCTGTCGCAAAAATTATTAAAACGGCAGACATGAACTTTAGAGTAAAAGATGTGCAAGCCACTAAAATTGCGCTTTCAAAAGATATTAGAGCTGCGGGAGGCCAGCTGGTAGGGTTTGAAATACAAAGTAGCATTAGAAAAACCGAAAAAGTGCGGCAGTCTCTAGATTCTTTGAAAGAAATTACCGCTTACAGAACAGAAGGAAGTTTAACGGCCAAAATTCCGGCCGATCAATTAGATGAGTTTACAAACTCTGTAGCGAAATTGGCGGTTTTTATCAATAGCCAATCTCTAAAAATGGATGACCAAAGTTTAAATTATTTGGCCAATAAACTTAAGGCACAGAATAACGCTAACGCAACCACAAAAATAGATGCGTTAACCAAAAAGAAAAGAGTAGACGTACAATCTGCTTTGGTGTTAAACGATAATTCTGTAGATCGGAAAATAGAAAACATGCAAATAAATCAACTCGTAAAGTTTAGTACCATTACATTGGCCTTCTATCAAGACAACACCATCCAAACAATGATGGTTGCAAACGATAATTTAGCCGATTATCGGCCGTCGTTCTTTAATAGGCTTTGGTTGAATGTGGTAGATGGTTGGGGTATTTTTAAAGAGATTATTCTTGTTTTGGCCAATATTTGGGTATTTATATTAATGGCTCTTGGGCTTATGTTTGGAATTAAATATTACAATGCGAGGAGGCGGCTAAGTAAAATTGCCTGATTGAACGGGCTCAATTGTTTTTTCGAGAATGATTGAGCTCATTTAGCTTTTTGTAAAAACAAAAATTTATTTCTTCAATTTTGGCGCTAAGCCTTTTATTTTGGATTTATTGTCGCTTGCAAAAGCCTCCCAACCAGAGTAAGATTTCCCGCTGCTTCCAGAACCAACTTTTTGGTAAGAATGGCAGAGCGCCACGGCCAGTCCATCGGTTGCATCTAAAAACTCTGGCGTTTCCTTAAAATTTAGTAAGCGTTGTAGCATGGCTGCCACTTGTTCTTTGCTTGCGTTTCCGTTCCCGGTGATGGATTGTTTTATTTTTCTAGGTGCATATTCTGTTACCGATATGTTTCTAGAGAGCGCTGCCGCAATTGCTGTTCCTTGTGCTCGGCCAAGTTTTAGCAGCACCTGAATGTTTTTACCATAAAAGGGCGCCTCAATAGCCAAAACATCTGGATGATATTGGTCGATCAGCACCAAAGTTTTTTCGAAAATGCGTTGAAGTTTTAAAAATGGATCATCGAGATGAGTCATCTTAACAGCGCCCAGGCTAACAAGCTCTGCTTTATTTCCTTTTTCTACAATAACTCCGTAACCCATTACCGCAGTACCCGGATCGATACCTAAAATAATCCTTTCCTTTTTTTCGCCCAACATTAACGCAATATTAAGCATATTTGCAAAAAGAACGACCATTTTGCTTGTAAAGAACAAAAAAATCCTTTCCTTAATTCTTAAGTCGGCCATTGTACTTTTTGCCTTTTGGTTTATTTACCAAAAACTTGTTGCAAATAGAAATTTAAGCGATTTTTGGAGCTTGCTCAACAATATTTCGCCCAAAGAAATTGCGTTTTTTATTGGTCTGGTGTTTTTTTTAATGTTCGTAAATTGGTTGCTGGAGGCGGCGAAATGGAAGAGATTAATAAGGCACATAGAGCGTTTAAGTTTTTGGCAGTCTATCGAATCTGTTTTTTGTGGATTGACTTTGGCCATCTTTACCCCAAATCGCTTGGGAGAATATGGTGGCAGAGTTTTTTTCTTATCGCCTAAACGGCGAATTGTTGGTGTAGTAGCCATGGCGGTGGGGAATATTGGCCAAATGGTGTTAACAAATGTTTTTGGGGCTATTGCCGGATGCTTTTTTGTTTACCGATTTTATCCCACAAACAGCCTGATGTTTTTTGCCTTGGTAAGTATAGTTGCGATATTCTGCATGTTCTTCCTTGTCTTCTATTTTAACATAAAATGGCTAAACAGAATTTTATTATCTATTAAATTTACGAGGAAATACAGCAAGTTCTACAGCGTGCTAGCGCGGTATCGAAAGCTAGAACTGTTGAAAATTCTACTTTATTGCTTGGCGCGTTATTTAGTTTTTACTTCCCAATATTTCATCCTTTTTATGTGGTTGATCCCAGGATTACATTACCTGGACGTACTGATGATGATCTGCATTTTGTTTTTTATTCAATCGGCGTTGCCTTCGTTGGATCTTTTTGATGTTGGCGTAAGAAGCGTTACTGCTGTAGAATTATTTAAACACATAACTGATGCACATGTAGCAGTTATTGCCTGCACAGCTAGCATTTGGTTGATAAATATTATAATCCCCGCAATACTGGGAACTTATTTCGTATTCAAACTTAACTTCTTTGGAAATACTAAACCTACTTAAATTTTTATCGAACGGTCTAACCTTCATTTATGTAATACTTGTGCTTAGCTTTATTATCGGCTGGGTAAAGTTGCCCGTGTTTCAGTTGAGAAGCCACAGTCCGAAAACAAAAGTTTCTATAATCATCGCTGCCAGAAACGAAGAAATAAACATCGAGAGAACCATAAAAGCGCTACTCACGCAGAATTATCCTAAAGCGTTGATAGAGGTGATTATTGTAGATGATCAATCTACGGACCGCACGGCAGAAATCGTCGAAGGCTATGCCTCGAAAGGAATTAAATTATTGAAGCTAAATCCAGGAAAGCGATTAAATAGCTATAAAAAAAAGGCGATTGAAACAGCAATTGGTTTAAGTTGTGGAGATTTAATTGTAACCACCGATGCCGATTGCAGCATGGGTTCTAGGTGGCTGTCTACCATCGTGGGGCTTTACGAAGAAAAAGGTTTCAAAATGATTTCTTCGCCAGTGATGTTTTTTGAAGAGAGGAACTTGTTTGAGCGCATGCAAACACTAGAGTTTTTGTATTTAATTGGAATGGGCGCATCGACCATTGGAAACAAAATGCCTTCTACGTGCAATGGCGCAAACCTTGCCTATCAAAAAAAGGTATTTTTAGAAGTAGGTGGTTTTAAAGGAATAGACGATCTTGCCTCTGGCGATGATGAGTTGTTGCTGCATAAAATAGCAGCCAAATATCCTAACGGCATTGGCTTTTTAAAAAATACCGATGCAATGGTGTACACAGACGCAAAAGACAATCTGGGCCAGTTTATTCAACAGCGAAAACGTTGGGCGTCTAAAAGCACCAAGTATAAGAATAAGGCCATTATTTTGCTTGGCATTTTAATTTGGACGTTCAATCTTAGTATTTTAGCAAATGTGGTGTTAGGTTTGTTTTTCTCTCAATTTTTTCTAATTGCGGGCTATCAACTTTTAGCCAAATTCGCCTTAGAACTGTGTTTTTTAGTGCCAGTTACCTCTTTTGCTAAGCGAAGAAAATTGCTTTTGTTGAGTCCGATTTTAACTATCTTGCATATATTTTACATGGTTTACATCGGCATTGCCGGAAACAGCGGAAAATATAATTGGAAAGATAGGATGGTTAAATAATGGATAAAACCCCATCATAGCAAGTTTGGCATAGGTTAAAGAAAAATAAGTTGGCCTTTGGCGGCTTGATTTTTATTGTGTTGCTAATGTTAACAAGCGTTTTGGGATATTTGATTATGCCAGATGATTCTCCGTTTGCCAACAATATGCATCTGCAAATTACCAATAAAAAGCCCGGTAGTAGCTTTAGTTTTGTGATCACCAGCAGAAATGCTTTGGTCAAAAAACGAGACATATTCCACAAAATGCTATATGGCCAAGAGCCCAGTTTTAAGTGCATTCCCATTTCTTCTTACAGGTTTGCAAACAGCATTGTTTTTGTTAGGGAGTATCTTGGCATGAAGAAGTAGCCGAAGAAAATAAATTTAACCTTGCAAAGCTCTGCAACGAATGTGTGGCCATTTCTGGAGAGCAAGCGAAAGCTAATGAGTTTAAAAGACAGAACATCTATCAAAAAACTTTTTGGTTTGAAACAGATATTTACGGGCGCAATCTGTTAAGCAGGATGATTTTGGGCATTCGTATTTCGCTCTCTGTTGGATTAATTGCAGTACTTGTTTCGCCTTCCATAGGTATTTCGCTCGGCGCTATTTCGGGTTATTACGGCGGCAAAATAGATACAGCTATTTCTTGGTATATGATTGTGCTTTGGTCTTTGCCTTCTTTGTTGCTTGTTATAGCAATTTCTTTTGCGCTTGGTAAGGGGTTTTGGCAGATTTTTATTGCTATTGGCTTGTCTACTTGGGTAGATGTTGCAAGATTAGGCCGCGGACAAGTGGATGGCCTTAAAAAATATTGAGTTTGTAGAGGCAGCAAAAGCTTTGGGTTTCGGCGATGCCAGAATTATCATTAAACACATCTTACCAAACATTGCAGGACTAATTTTAGTGGTAACTTCAGCAAATTTTGCCCCGGCCATTTTGCTGGAAACCGGACTTATTTTTTTGGGTTTCGGCGCGCAACCGCCAAAGCCCAGTTGGGGCAGCATGATTAAAGAATATTATGGCTACATTATTATGGATGCCGTCTATTTGGCGTTTTTTCCGGGAATTGCCATTATGCTTACCGTTTATGCTTTTAATGTGGTGGACATCGGCTTACGCGATGCCTTTGATGTGAAAACACAAAACGTTACGGTTTAAATTAATGGGTTACAGCGTACGCAAAACGCTCCATGCTATACACAGAAAGCTGTCCAGATGGGCCGTTTAAATTATATTCGCAACCATGCGTTGCCCAAGGTAAGCTTAGCAGAAAGTTTTTTACACCAAATTGATCTAACTTTTTTGCCATTCTAAGCGATTGTTCGTAATGCACATGTGCATCAATCATGCCGTGTACCTGCAAAGTCGGCAGTGTTTTGCGATTTATAAATAGATAAGCCGACTCAGCTTTGTATCTGTCGGGAACATGAGTTGGACTGCCACCCAAAAAATCTCGTTGCACCATTTTAGAGTCCATAATTAATGGATTGTCTGGGTGTTTGTACGACCAAAACATATCATTTGGCCCATAAAAAATCATTACACCCTTTACACCCGGCTCGGTATTTACGTAGGCAGAAGTTGCCACAATTTGTCCACCGGCAGAACGCCCCAGCATTACAAAGTTATTGGTATCTATTTTCAGTTCAACAGCATGCGCTTTTAGCCACTTAAAGGCAGATTTAACATCATCTTGCGTAGCAGGACTATGAAATTTTGGCGCAAGGCGGTAATTCATGGTAGAAACCTGATAGCCAGCATTTGCAAAATAATTATTCATGGCGGCAATTTCGCTGTTGTCGCCGCGTTTCCAGGAGCCACCGTGCACCACAAACAAGCATGGCCTAACGCCCGGCATGGCAGATGGTGTAAAATTTAAGCTGAGTTTTTCGCCACCATTTACTGCATATTGGTAGGTTTTAAAAGGAATTTCCTTTGCTCCATTACCAAAAAACATCTGCCAAAAGCTAAAAGGCTGATGTTCTCTAAAACCATTAAGATTGTTTACTTTTTCTCCACAAGCGTTTACCAATTCGGAATTTAGGTTTTTGCCCACATTATACGCTCTAACCACCGGCGAACAGAAGATTAAGAATGCAGCTACGCCAAAAGTTAAACACGCTGCGCGATACTTTTCCTTCTTGTAGCTCCAAAATAAAAGAGGAATCATCGCCAGGAAAAAGAAATAGGGAAACTCTGGAATAAGGATACTTACATACCAAAGTTCTTTTGATTGGGCAGGAATGAAGTTAACAAGCGAAAGAAGGAATAGGAAAATGATGATAATTAGGCGGAACATGGCGTTGGTTTTTAATTGATTTACGTTTATTGGCTATCGACAGTTTTTTAAATTGTTCATCAGTATTTAGAATTATCATTATACATTACTTTCTCTTCTTATAGGAAAATAAGCCTAAGTAATTTATAAATTTGTATTAATGTTGCTAAATTGTTATCAAGAAGAATTTATAGAAGCCGGTTGTGATGAAGCAGGGCGAGGTTGCTTGGCCGGTCCTGTATTTGCTGCGGCCGTAATTTTACCTAAAGATTTCCAATTAGAGGGATTGAACGATTCTAAGCAGTTAAGCCATGCGCAAAGAGAAAAACTCAGGCCTATTATAGAAAAGGAAGCCCTTGCGTGGGCAGTTGCATCTTGCGATCACCAAGAGATAGACGAGATAAATATTCTAAATGCCTCTTTTTTAGCCATGCATAGGGCGATAGAGAAATTGAGCACTCAACCAGAACATTTGGTTATAGATGGCAACAGGTTTAAAGCCTACAGGCAAATTGAGCATACTTGCATTGTTAAGGGCGATGGAAAATATTTAAACATTGCTGCAGCCTCTATTTTGGCCAAAACGCATCGCGATGCTTATATGTGTGCCTTGGCAGAAGATTATCCGCAATATCATTGGCTAAAGAACAAGGGATACCCAACGGTTGCGCATAGAATGGCGGTTATCGAAATCGGTTTATCGCCTTACCACCGTAAAACTTTTAATGTAAGCGACCCACAATTAAATCTTTTCGAAAAAATGCCATAAAATTTGTATTTTGAGCACAAGTGAAAATACTTTTTATAACAAAGCAAATCCCATTTCCACCTAGAAGCGGCTATCCAATTGTGGTGTACAACACCATAAAAGGCTTGCTAGATCTAGGTGCAGAAATTTCTTTGTTTAGTTTAAACCCAATTAGAAATAATATAGAGGTAGACGACATTTACGATCCGGTGTTTAAGCAGATAAAATTTTATACCCAAACGGTAGACAATCGGGTAAAAGCCTTAGATGCTTTGGTAAATCTCTTCGGTAAAACATCGTATAATGTTTCTAGATTTTATACAGATGAGGCAGCCAAAAAGCTAGAAATTATTTTAAGAGAAAATGCGTTTGATGTAATTCAGTTGGAAAGCTTATTTACCGTGCCTTATCTCGATTTAATTAAGCAATACAGCAGTGCTAAGGTTATTTATCGTGCACACAACATAGAGTTTTTGCTTTGGGAGCGTTTGTCGGGTCAGCCTGGATTTTTTTTAAGACGCAAATATTTGTCGTTTTTAACACAACGATTGCGAGCTTTCGAAACCGCACACATTAACCGTTTTGATTATATTTTTGCCATAAGCGAACCCGATAGGCACAATATTTTGCGCTTTGGATGTGAAGTGCCCATAGCCGTTTTCCCGGTAGCGTTAAACCTAGATCATTACGTGGTCGATAGAAGTAAAACCAGCTATCCAACATTATTTCACCTAGGTGCGATGGACTGGCGACCTAACCAAGAAGGTTTGGAATGGTTTTTAGATGATATTTGGCCCGATATAGAAAAACTGAACAAAGATCTTCGCTTTTACATCGCTGGTAAGAACATGCAAAAGCATTTTTTCGATTACGATTCTGAAAATGTAATAGTAGAAGGAGAAGTGTTTGATGCAATTGAATTTATCAATTCTAAAGCCATTATGATAGTTCCCTTGCTTTGTGGTACCGGCATGCGCGTAAAAATTATTGAGGGAATGGCCATGAAAAAGTGCATCATAGCCACTACCATCGCCGCAGAGGGAATTAAATATACCAACGGACATGATATTTTGATAGCAGATACTGCCGATGAGTTTTACCGATCTATTCTACAGTGTATGATAAATCCTAAGCGTTGGATGGAAATTGGTGACCATGCGAGACAAACGGTTGAGAAATATCATAGAATTAGACCCGTATGTTCGGAGATTATGAAGATTTACGAAGATTTGAGTGAAAATTACCCGAAGAAGGGCAATTAACCTGCGTTTATTCCAATAAATTTATGGCGCCCGCGGCTTAAAAATCTTTGCTGCCTGAACATTAATTTTTTCTTGCTATTTTTGCCGCAAATAAATTTTTGTATGAACAATACCGCCTTAACAGATAAGCACATTGCCTTAGGTGCCAAAATGGTTCCGTTTGCTGGCTATAATATGCCAGTAAGTTATCCAGAGGGAATAAATGCAGAGCACGCTACCGTAAGAAAAAGTGTTGGTGTGTTTGATGTAAGCCACATGGGAGAGTTTATTTTAAAAGGCGTGGATGCTTTAGATCTAATACAACGCGTTACCAGCAACGATGCTGCCAAATTGCATGATGGCAAAATTCAATATTCTTGTTTACCCAACGAAGAGGGCGGTATTGTAGATGATTTGTTGGTATATCGTTTGGATGAAAAAAGTTATATGTTGGTGGTTAATGCTTCCAATATAGAGAAAGATTGGAACTGGATTAAGCGTTTTAACACCAAAAATGTAGAAATGCACAACATATCTGATGAAACGTCGCTACTAGCCGTTCAAGGCCCCAAGGCAATTGATGCTTTACAAACCTTAACCGACATAGATCTTTCGTCGATGGATTATTACACGTTTAAAAAGGGGACTTTTGCGGGTGTAGATAATGTGCTTATTTCTGCTACGGGTTATACTGGCGCAGGTGGTTTCGAAATATATTTTGAAAATAAACAAGCCGATAAAATTTGGGACGCCATTTTTGAAGCTGGAAAACCTTTTAACATCAAACCGATTGGTTTGGGTGCTAGAGATACTTTGCGATTGGAAATGGGTTTTTGTTTGTATGGAAATGATATAGACGACACAACTTCGCCAATAGAGGCTGGTTTAGGTTGGATTACTAAATTCTCTAAATCGTTTACAAATTCCGAAAAATTGCTTGCACAAAAGGAAGCTGGAGTGAGCCAAAAACTTATCGGTTTCGAAATGGTAGAACGCGGCATACCCAGACATGATTACCAAATTTTAGACGCACAAGGAAATGTAATTGGAAAAGTAACCTCTGGAACTCAATCGCCATCCTTGCAAAAGGCAATAGGTATGGGCTATGTAGAAAAGGCTTTTTCCAAAGAAGATTCAGAGATTTTTATTCTCATCCGCAACACACCTATAAAAGCCAAGGTAGTTAAATTCCCTTTTTATAAATAGGGTTTAGGGTGTGAGGCGAAAGGCTCAAGGGTTTTATTCCGCGCTATCCCCTCTAACCTATACCCTATCCCCTATCCCCTCTAACCTCTAACCTTCCTCCCGTATGCCTAAAAAAATTGAAGTTTGCCTAACACCAGCCCTGATAGATCTACACGATATTGAAGAAAGTACCGTAGTGGTTATTGATATTTTAAGAGCTTCATCATCTATTACTGTTGGAATAGACAATGGCGCAGCGGCAATTATTCCTGTAGCCATGGTAGAAGAGTGTTTGGCTTATGCAGATCGGGGATTTCTGTTGGCAGCCGAACGAAATGGAGAAGTTGTAGAAGGCTACGATTTCGGAAACTCTCCTTTTAGTTATACCGAAGAAAAAGTAGCTGGAAAAACCATTGTGTTAACCACCACAAACGGAACGGGAGCTTTGCAATTGGCGGCGGCTAGAGCCAAACAAGTGTTAATAGGTTCTTTTTTAAACCTTCAACCGCTTTGCAATTACTTAGAAAGCCTACATGGCAATGTGCTATTGCTTTGTGCTGGATGGAAAAATCAATTTAATTTGGAAGACACACTCTTTGCTGGCGCAGTGGTAAATGCTTTACGCAAAAACGGCACTATATACGATGATGCTAGCATAGCGGCCCAAGACCTCTATCTAATCGCCAAAAATGATCTTCGCGGTTATCTGAAAAAATCTTCTCACAGCTATAGGCTCGCTGCGCTAGACATAGAAGATGACGTTGTTTTTTGTCTGCAACAAAACATTTGCGAAGCTATCCCGGTATTGGAAGGAGAGAAGCTGGTACGATTAATTGTTAATGATTAAATGGTTAGTGGTTAGAGAGTGTTTAGTGGTTATCGGTTAACTGGGCCTAGTTATCCTCTGCGAAGTTGTATGACTTCCGACCTCGGACCTCCGACTACATCTAGGCTTTGCTCCTTGCTCAAAATCGCACATTAGCTATAACCTAACGCCTATACCCCAACACCTACTTTCCTTTAATCTGCGCATAAATTTCTGGGTTGTTTTTTATAACACCAAGCGTTTCCTCATAAGCAATCCAGTAAATGTCTTCTGCACGTTTTAAATCGAATGTGCTAATGGCACCCAAACCTTTAGGTTCTATAAGAAGGTTACAGTATTTCGCCTTCCGTTCCATATCATGATTTATAGACATTACACTTGCTCTACTCAAAAGGTTTCTAATGCCTGTAATTTTATCAACTTTATTTAGGTGATTGCAGGAAGAGCCAATGATGATATCGCATTTATTCATTAATGGCTCTATGGGAAAATTGTTGATGATCCCACCATCCACGTACATTTGGTCATTAATCATTACGGGCTTAAAAATACCAGGGATGCAGCAAGAGGCGTGTATTGCCTTAATTAATGGGCCTTTGGTAAATTGGACCGCTTTGCCTTCGCTAAAATTTACGGCAGTAATAATCAACGGGATGTCTAAATCTTCTATATTATCTTTTAACAAGTATTCTTTAAAAAGTAGACTGGTGGATTCGATATTTACCAATCCCAAAGATCCCAGCGCGGGCCTAAAAAAACGCCACAACTTGGTGTCCATGTAAATTTCAAAGGCCTTTTCTGGATCTATGCCCGAGGCCAAAGTTGCACCCACTATTGCGCCAGCGCTCGTTCCGCTTATAAAATCGGGTGTAATGCCAAAGTTTTTTAGTGCTTTTAAAACACCCAAATGCGAAATTCCCCTTATTCCTCCTCCTGATAAAACAATCCCTATTTTCATATTTCCTTTATTGATCTTTGGCCTAACTACTTGGTTTACTCGTATTCCATCCAACTGCTTCAAACATCATACCTATTCTTGTTTTGGCTTATATTTCGATTGCTGCAATATTTTCTGTCCGTCGTTATCGGCCATTAATTGCTGTAGCGTAACTGTAGGATGTTCAGCCATATATTTTTTTACAATCTGCAATCCGGTAAATACGCCCAACTTTGGTGCCGATTCTCTATGTTCGCCCAAACCGGGGGTAAATGGCCCTTCGGCAAGGTACACTTGTATCTTCTGGTAATCAGATTCATAGAGCAAATTATTCTGTAGCATATACGCCCAAATATCTCCCTCAAAATGTGTTGCCCAGTCGTATTGTTTTTTTGTATAACCCAATAAAGTAGAATCGCCAACGTGTTCTGGCAATACTTTTTCTAAAAAGTAGAGAATTTTTCCCTGAAAAACCATTTTAGAAAGTAAAGTTTTATTCTCGTCGGGTTCTGGAAAAAGCTCTTCATGTGCATAAGTGGTGGCAACTCTGGGTACAATGTTCTCTGGTTTAAACTGCGCAGACAAATACCTAGGCACACTTTCTACTATTCCACGATAAAATTTGCTGTCTTTGCCCAAAAACATATCTAACCCAATGCCATAGTATTTATCGCCGATAGGTATTTGATAAGAAAAGCCCGAAACGAAAGCGATAAAGTGTGGTACTTTTGCTTTCGGATAATAATATTTTATGTATTTAAAGGTTTCTGTAAGGTCTTTTTCTTGTGAGTTTAAGTTTGGGAAAACACTGTCAACCTCGTTAGTAAGGTCTTTATAAGCTTTGTCTTTGTAAAGCGCATTTAATACTTCAGGTCTCAGGCGTGATGGATCTCCCACCATTTTGTGGATATAGTCATCATAAAAAACGCCATATTTCTTACTTAAAGCGGCGCTTGTTTTTGTGGTGTTTCCCCCTGCTCCCTCGGCAAGATCTTGGTCGAAGCGGGCAATTTTTATATTTACTTTAATTTTGCTTACATCTGGTTTGCGTTCTTGTTTGCAGGAGATAAATATAGAGGAGCATAAAAAAATTAGATAAATTTGCAGAGGTTTTACACAAGATGCCATATCTTACAAACTTAGATAATTTACTTCTTTAAATTAAAAAAATACCTCATTTGCGCATGAAAATAGCCTTGGCACAACTTAATTATCACGTAGGTAATTTCGAACAGAACACAAAGAAAATCATCGAGGCCATTTCGCTGGCAAAATTAAAAGGCGCAGATCTTGTTGTTTTTGCAGAATTGGCCATTTCTGGTTATCCGCCTAGAGATTTTTTAGAGTTCGAAGAATTTATATCGCTTTGCGAAAAAGCCGCGAAAGAAATTGCGGGGCATTGTAAAGACATTGCTTGCATTGTTGGCTTGCCGATTAAAAACATGGTAATTGAGGGGAAAGATTTATATAATGCCGCTTATTTTATAGAAAATGGTGAAGTGAAGCACATAGCTAAAAAAGCACTGCTGCCAACGTACGATGTTTTTGATGAGTATAGATATTTCGAACCCGCAAACCAATTTAAGTGTGTGGAATTTATGGGTAAAAAGATTGCATTAACCATTTGCGAGGATCTTTGGAACATAAATGACAACCCTCTTTATGTAGCAAACCCCATGGATGTGCTGATACAGGAGCAGCCAGACTTGATGATCAACATTGCTGCGTCGCCATTTTCTTATCTGCACGATGAAAATAGAATTAAGGTGCTTACCGATAATGCAAAAAAATACCAGTTGCCTATTTACTATGTAAACCAAATTGGTGCGCAAACAGAATTGATTTTTGATGGTGGCTCTATGGTGATAAATGCCAGTGGCGATGTGCTGAAAGAGATGAAATATTTTGAGGAAGATTTGGAAGTATTTCAATTCGAGGATGAAAAGAATCCGCGCTCTAATAAAAATATAGATTCAGAAAATACGGAGAGAGAAAGCGATATTGCCCAGATACACGACGCCCTAGTTTTGGGAATTTCAGATTACTTTAAAAAATCGGGTTTTTCTAAGGCGGTTTTGGGTTTGTCTGGCGGAATAGATTCTGCAGTAGTTTGTGCGCTTGCATGTAGGGCTTTAGGCTCAGAAAATGTGATGGCAATTTTAATGCCTTCTAAATACTCTTCTAATCATTCGGTTAACGATGCCTTGGCTTTGGTAGATAATTTTGCTTGTCAGCACCGCATTATTTCTATAAAAGAAGGTGCAGATGCTTTTGATGTGATGCTTGCCGAGTCGTTTAAAGGGCAACCACAAAACTTGACAGAAGAAAATATACAGGCAAGGATTAGAGGAACATTATTAATGGCGATGAGCAATAAGTTTGGTTATATTTTGCTAAACACATCAAACAAAAGCGAATGTGCCGTGGGTTATGGAACTTTATACGGCGACATGTGCGGCGCCATTGCCGTAATTGGCGATGTGTATAAGATGCAGATTTTCGAACTCGCCAAATACATTAACAAAGAACGCGAACTAATTCCAATAAATACCATTGTTAAACCACCGTCTGCAGAGCTGCGGCCAGATCAAAAAGATTCTGATTCTTTGCCACCTTATGAGGTGTTGGATAAAATTCTATTTCAACACATCGAAATGAAAAAAGGAACACAAGCCATTATAAATCAAGGGTTTGATGCTGATTTGGTAAAGCGCGTGCTGTTGATGGTTAACCGTGCCGAGTTTAAACGTTATCAAACGCCACCAATTTTACGCGTATCGCCAAAAGCATTCGGCATGGGTAGGCGTATGCCCATTGTTGGGAAGTATATGATTTGAAGAGGTTATTAGTTATGGAAAAATTGCAGTTTTTTTTGGCGCGGTGTTGTGGGGGTAAAAAAAGCTACCTGATATTTGGAGTTTAGAAAACACTACAGGTTAGTAGGCTATAAAAATAAGCCAAAAGTTTTCTTTGTTGCCGGCGAAATTGTCCGAGCAGATTTAATTTTCAAGCGTATCTCACTCATATCAGTTTCCGAAACCTCTCCTATAACTCGTGTTGGGTTTTCTTCTATAATTTTTGTTAACCATACTTTATCTCGTTTTTGAACAGTTGAACAGTCCGCATACGAATCATGATCGAGGTAAGTTCTTTCTTTTGCCAGCAGCTGTAAGTTTAAATCTCTTAATTCTGGGGTGGTAAAAATTTTGGAATTAATCTCTGAGTTTATAAAAATGGCCGCAAAAATTAATTTGTCATAAGACTGTCCCACCAAAACAAAACGTTTTTCTTTTGGAGGATTAGTATCTTTTACAAAAACACGTATTACTGAACCAATTTTGACATTACGGTGCGCAAATTCTTTTCTAAAATCTTCTGGAAAAGAATCAGAAAGCGACATTAAGCTATTTCAAGATTAAAATTCTCAGAATTAAGCGAAATGTATTCGAGCATTTCTGGCGTCGCATCTGCAGCTTCTGCAATATCTAAATAAGAAATTTCACTTTCACTAGACCTTTCAGCTTTTAACCATGCAGAATCATGCGACTTATTTGTAATGTCTAAAAAGCTCAACTGATAATTTTCGCTAATTGACTTAACGATTACTTCAATATTACTCTCTGATAATTCATCAGTATCGGGCTTCCTATTGGGTGTTACATAAGGAATTTTATCTTTTCGAGCTACGCTAAACGCTTTAGATAATTCCAATGCCTCGCCGAAAGGCGAACTCTGATATTCTGAGGCTTTAAAAACGTCATAAAGAAACGAAGGTACTGGACCATGAGACATAGCTAGATAAGAATCGCCGGTTAACGGATGACCATAGTTTTTAAGATGGTTCTGTTCGGCAAAATATAAAATTTTAAAAATTTTATGATAATCTATATCTCCGAGCTTATTTAAGATGAACAGCGCAGCGTTAATTGTTTTTTTCTTATTTACATTAAATGCTTGCATAGTACAAAGTTAATATTAAATTAGATAGAAAGTTGCTAAATTGTTTAGTAAAACAATTTAAATTCAAAAATTGTTTTAAATGGTACTTTTTAAGACTGCTCTTGTGATGGAAATTTAACCCTTTTTTACGCATATCATCAAAAGCATTTGGCATGGGTAGGCGTATGCCCATTGTTGGGAAGTATATGATTTGAAGAGGTTATTAGGAGAGGTAAACTGTGAGGAAATTTAGTTGGACATTATCAAAAAACGACCGTTTTATGAGAATTATTCCTCTTAAATTTTAAAGTTCAAATATTTTAATTCGGCTGTGGTTATACCAAAAAAAGCTATTACTACTTTATTTTTTTTAGCATCCATTCCTGGCCGGAATTGCCCTTGTCAACCAAAAGCTTTAAATTGTCTCGACCATCCAATTCATCATTTACGCTCAACAAAAACGTTGGGGAACTACTCGGGAGAATCTTATAATTTCTTGAATTTGAGGGTAAAATTCGCCATTGTTGAACATATGTATCTCCACTTTCGCCAATCTGAACACCAGTTGCGAAAAAATTACTTTTATCAATGACCTCTAGCACTTTTTTATTTGCATTTTGGGGTGCTATCTTATAATTACCATTACCTGTTTCCGTAATTTGCCACCGTTGATTTTTACCATTACTATCTGTATACACCCCAACTTTG
Organism: Pedobacter sp. UYP30; assembly: GCF_040547165.1. NCBI lineage: Bacteria > Pseudomonadati > Bacteroidota > Sphingobacteriia > Sphingobacteriales > Sphingobacteriaceae > Pedobacter > Pedobacter sp. UYP30. Next base: position 235,513 of record NZ_JBEPPD010000004.1, read on the forward strand.
TCTTTATTCCTCAGTTCACCCCCATTGACGTTTAGACTTCCACCGGAAGGCCTAGTCGATACTATTTCATAAATACCATCGGTTAACGATTTGAAATTAAAATTGATTACAGGCTTTCCATTATTAAAAACATATGGATAGGATAAGTTTGAAACATTTCCATTACCCATTATTAGACCAATTCTTAACACATAGCTTCCAGATGGAGTTTCGAGATCGCTGAGTGGCATGGATATCCTAAAAGAATTGCCTTCTGGCTTTCTAGACCAAGCAACGGCATCATAATCATTCTCGCGAGCGTCAGGATCTTGATAAATGTTAACATCAGTTACAACATCAGTTGTCGAAAAAGTTCCGGAAACAATAAAATCCCCATTAACTACCCTTCCGTCTAATGAGGTTAGCGCAGCATCAGAAGCGTTGTAAAATGTCTTCTTAATTTTTGAAAATATTTGACACCTATCAAGAATAGCGGCTCCCGCCCTATTTATAAAAGTTGGGTCTGATCCAAACACATAATTACCGGTACCCAATAAGTTTTTCCCTAAAGTACGATCTTCCGTTTTTGTCTCCTGTGAATGTGGCAGGTTTAGACCGTGTGCTAACTCATGCATCATTCCACCAAACCATTTCGCTACTAGTCGACCTTTAACATTGTTTTGTCCAAGATATTTAATATCAAAATCAGGATAATCTAGCGCATAGCAGAATTTGCCTAAACCGTAAAAAGGCGCATCCGCGTGATCAATATCATTAACAGAAGAAATAACGAGATAGTGATCTCCGGTTGCTAATGTTGGGTTTGCCGCAAAATAGTTTTTTATTTCTGCTTCAATCGTTCCTTTGTACTTATAGGTATAATTGCTAGCTGTGTAGATGCCGTGAATAACGGTAAAACGTACGGATGAGGTATCGGTACGTTTTACCAACAGACCAAATGTATTTTTATAACCATTTCTTATCATGTTAGACCTGTAATACTCTTGTCCCCATCTCAAAAACTTACTTAATCTTTCTTAATAGTTAGGCAGAATTGATCTGTCTCTTGGAACAAAATAGACAACATTCAAACTGTAAGCGTTTTCTGAAATATAATCGTCATTCTCTGGAATCGGAGTATTTGAAATGGTATTCTTGCTAGTATCTAAGTTTGTAATTTTGCTTTGCGGTTTGTTGTTACATGCAGCTATCAGTATAGCAGAACATATTAACGATCTAGAAATATATTTTTTGAAATTACATTTCATATTTTATTACATTTTTTAATTTGACCTATCAAAAATACGATTAGTTTTTTCGTTACCTATGAACGCCTTGATATAACCTATCATTAAACCCCCGTTTTGTAATAATTTAAATTTCCTAAAATCAGTAATCTTTAAATTTCAGCATAACCCATTTCAGAAGCCGGTAGTAGATAATTGAATTTTTACCAAATTCTCATAAACTTATTTCATTAATCAAAACGTTTTTTTAGTTTTTGAGATGAGTTTTTCGATAATTAACGGTGCGTGACAATTGAATTTTGACAAGAAATATTGCGAATGGAAATTCTGTTCTTTAATTCTATAAAAATGACGCGTAAAGATTTAATCATGCTATAGAAATCAGTAGGTTTCAGAATTTTCAGCAGTAGAGTTTTTTGGCGCTACAAAAGACCTAATTAACAATATACAAACACCTATCATAATCGAAACATCGGCAAAATTAAACACCCCCGTTTGAAAAATGGTAAAATTTATATGCATAAAATCGGTAACCGAGCCATGCACGATCCTATCGTACAAATTACCAATACCTCCTCCAATTAAAAAGCATAGTGCAATTTGCATCAATATAGGAAGATTTTTATGTGCGAAAAGATAATACAAACCATAGGCTAAAAATATTAACGGAATTCCTGTTAAAATAATCAGCCTAAAAATATAGGGCATTTCGTCGCCCAAGCTTAAAAAAGCGCCACTATTTTGCACCTTGGTTAATGTAAAATGGTCTTTAATAATGCTAATGTGTTCATATTCGCTAATTCTACCTCTTACAATATGTTTAGATACCTGATCGCAACCAATATTTAAAAGCAACAATAAAATAAGCACAGCAAAATGGAGGTGTTTTTGGTTTTTCATAATAATATGTAACTATCCTAAAGAGTTTTCTGATTTTTTCTTTTTGATAAATGTGCTATATGGAATAACCAAAGCAAGCAAAATGGCAATTATATAGAACAATTTTGCAATCAAATCTCCATTTTTTACGTAAAAAGTAAGCTCGTCATTTAAATGAATGTCGCTTTTAATGGCAGTGCGTGTCCACCATTTGGTATGCTGGGTAATGTCTCCGCGTTGGTTTATGAAGCAAGAAATACCGGTATTTGCAGATTGCGCTACATCTCTATGGGTTTCAATGGCCCTAAGTTTTGCGTACAACTCATGTTGGTCTTTGCCAGAGGTATTTCCCCACCAAGCATCGTTGGTAATTATGGCAATAAATTGTGCGCCTTGTTTAACTTGTTGGCCAATCCAATCGCCCCACAAACTTTCGTAGCATACAACTGGTGCAGCACCAATGCCACTTTGCGAATAAAGCACGCTAGGATTTTCCTGCCAACCCCATCCGCTCACACTTCCGCCAAGCTGAGAGAAGACACCATCCAAAAAGGAAAAAACTGCAGGAAAAGGCATTTTCTCAGCTCCTGGAACCAATTTAGATTTATGATAAAATTGCACGTTGTCAGAATTTTCTACCTGCATGGCAGTATTAAAATTATCGAAGTACCTGTTTCCCTGTTCATCGTATTTTGCAGAAACCGTTTTTTTTGTCTGATAGAACTTTACCGTTTCTATTCCGGTGATTAAGGTGCCGTTTTTGTATTTCGAGAGAAAATCTCGAAGGTTCATATAATCCAAGCTTTCTCTAATCTTATCTTCGTCAGCGTAGTTGGGGATGGCTGTTTCCGGCCAAATAAAATATTCTGTATTTACCTGTCCTATTGAATCGGAGAGATGTGTTAAAATCTTTATTTGTTCTGCTGGTGGGAGGATTTCGAGTTTCTGATAAGGATCTATATTGGGCTGAACCACTACCACGTTGCTAGGGGTGCCCTTCTCTGTCGCTTTGTAATATTTTGTCAACGATATGCCTATAGGAATAATCACTACGGCCAACCAAACATAAGGCGGTTTAAATTTGGCTATTTTATTGGCATGTTTAAAGTAATTATAAGTTTCGAATGCCAAAACATTGCTGACTAAAATCCATAACGAACCGCCATACACTCCGGTATAATCATACCACTGCGCCAATTGGTGCATGCCAGATAAACCGTTTCCTAAAGTCATCCACGGGAAAGCAAAATCCCAGGTTTGCTGCAGATATTCTAACGCGATGTAAAAAGAAATAAGGCCAGTATATGCCAGGTATTTGGGCACAAATTTCTTTAAGCGATAAAACAGCCAAAAGGCAAAAGTCATTAACAATGCGCCCAAGCAAAAGGGAATAAGCGATACAGGAATGGCGACCAAAGTGCCATTGTAAGCCTTTATAGCGTTATAAACCCAATAAACAGAGACCGTGTTCCAAAGTAGAAAAGTTAAACCAGCCGTTAAAAAAATCTGTTTTCCTTTTTTTAACAACATAGATTTTGAGATATTATCTAGTGCTATAAGTAGTGGAACAAGCGCAATAAGTAGGAGAGGAGTGGTGTAAGGAATTGGCGGCCAAGCCAACCAGAGTAAAAAAGCGCTTAGTAGAGCAAGTAGATAATTGTTTTTATTGTTCATAGGTAGGGCTTACGCTGCAATGTATGTTAAATGTTTTCTAAACATCTGGTTAGTGTGGTTTTTAGCAAAGCTTAACTGTGGAGAAAATATAGGAAATTACAAACTATCTAAAATATTCGATTTTTTCGCCTCGTATTCTTCTTGACTTATCAAATGTTTGTCAAAAAGATTTTTCAGCTTTCTTAATTTCAAAACGGTCTCATCTTCCTCTTCAGGTATTGTTTGTTCTATAAATGGGCGAACGATTTCTTCTTCTGCGGAAAGTGGTGCTGAAATTTGAGGCGCTTCTGGCTCAGGTTCTAAAATTTCTTTAAGCGGTTCTATTTCTGTTTTTTTGGACGAAATGCTCTCGTGAAAACTGTTTATTTGCTCGTTTGCCGCTTGGTTTAACTTTCTGGCTTGCACTTTCGGAATAAAATCTGTAACGATATTTTCGCCATGCGTAGGCACACAAATAAATTTGGCGCCAAAAATTTCTTCCTTGAAAGAAACCTCTTTTATACTTTTCCAAGAAATGTCTTTAAAATTCATGGTAAGCCCCAAATTGCTTGGTTGGCAATAGAAAATACGTTTATTGGTAATTACAATGCTATCTGGAAGCAAATTTACCGCGGGTTTTTTCTGTACCGCTATGTATATCAGCTCTTCGCCGCTAATTAAGAGGTCGTCAAGTTTTCCCAATATTTTCTCTACTGCTTTTGGGTCTTGCTCGTCGCTTAAAAATTTATCTATGTCAATCATGTTAGTAAAAATTGTTCTTCTATTTTACGATGTTTTCATCAATACCTTTATATTTCTTTTTATTTTTTTCGTTCGGTTTCCCCGCAATGCAAATTACAAATTCTCCTTTTAAAGTATTGTTTTCGAAATGTGATTTTATTTCTTCCAACGTTCCCCTAACAGTTTCCTCAAACATTTTTGTAAGCTCTCTGCTTACCGATGCTTGCCTGTCTGCGCCAAAATATTGTGCAAACTCTTCTAAAGTTTTTAATAACCTATGCGGGCTTTCGTAAAGAATGATGGTGCGTTCTTCCTCTGTCAGTTTTTTAAATTTAGTTTGACGACCTTTTTTAACGGGTAAAAATCCTTCAAAAACAAAGGCATCGGCTGGTAAGCCAGAGTTTACAAGTGCAGGTACAAAAGCTGTTGCGCCAGGCAAACATTCCACTACTATTTCGTTTTTTATCGCTTCGCGGATAAGAAAAAAACCTGGATCAGAAATGGCTGGTGTTCCGGCATCAGAAATTAGGGCTATTTTTTGGCCTTCCTTTAAAAATTTTATAATTTCTGAAGTTGCTTGATGCTCGTTGTGTTGATGGTGTGAGAAAACTCTTTTATCGATCTCGAAGTGTTTAAGCATCGGTGCGCTTGTTCGGGTGTCTTCGGCCAAAATTAAGTCGCATTCTTTTAGCACGCGAATGGCCCTAAAAGTCATGTCTTCTAAGTTGCCTATTGGCGTTGGCACAAGGAATAATTTACCATCCATATCGAGGTTGCGGGTTGCGGGTTGCGGGTTGCGAGTTTTGAGTATGTTTATAAAAACATATAACTCATAACAGATAACACATAACTCTTTTTATCTTTGAAAAAAATTAAAAATAATGCTGCAAGTTAATTATATCCGCGAGAATAGGGAGAAAGTTTTAGAGCGGTTGGCTGTGAAGAATTTTGGCCAACCAGAATTGGTAGATCAAATTATAAAAATAGATGAAGTTCGCCGTTCTACTCAAACATCGCTAGATAGCCTTTCTTCAGAGGCAAATGCGGCAGCCAAACAAATTGGCGAATTGATGCGCAATGGTAAAAAAGAGGCCGCAGAAGCAATTAAGCAGCAAACTTCTTCTCGCAAAGAACAACTTAAAGATTTAAGCGAACAACTCACTTCTTTAGAAACAGCGCAGTTTGATTTGCTTGTTCAGTTGCCAAATCTTCCAAGCGAGTTGGTGCCTAAAGGCGCTACCCCAGAAGATAACGAAGTTGTTTTGTTAAATGGTAGCCCTGCAGAATTTACACACGAAGCTTTACCACACTGGGAATTGGCGGCAAAATACAACATCATCGATTTTGAATTGGGCGTTAAAATTACTGGAGCTGGTTTTCCGGTTTATAAAGGAAAAGGAGCCAAACTACAGCGGGCTTTGATTAGTTATTTTTTAGATAAAGCAACAGAAGCTGGCTATACAGAAATGCAAGTGCCACATCTAATTAACGCGGCATCGGGTTTTGGAACGGGACAGTTGCCCGATAAGGAAGGCCAAATGTATCATGTTGGTGTAGATGATTTGTTTTTAATTCCGACTGCAGAAGTACCAATCACCAATTTATACAGAGATGTAATTTTAAAGGAAGAAGACTTACCGATAAAAAATACTGCTTATACGCCATGTTTTCGCAGAGAAGCAGGTTCTTACGGTGCGCATGTTCGCGGATTAAATCGTTTGCATCAATTTGATAAAGTAGAGCTTGTGCAGATTACCCATCCCGATAGGAGCTACGAAACATTAGAGCAAATGAGTAGTTATGTGCAATCTTTATTGCAAGAACTTGGTTTGCATTACCGTGTTTTACGCCTTTGTGGGGGCGATATGAGCTTTACCGCCGCCATGACGTATGATATGGAAGTTTGGAGCGCAGCGCAACAACGTTGGCTAGAAGTGTCTTCTGTTTCTAATTTCGAAACTTTCCAAGCAAATCGCTTAAAACTTAGATTTAAAGGAAAGGAAGGCAAAACGCAATTGGCACACTCGTTAAATGGAAGTGCCTTGGCCTTGCCAAGAATCGTTGCTTCTATTTTAGAAAATTATCAAACAGCAAACGGAATTCGAATTCCAGAGGTGCTGGTTAAATATACAGGGTTCGATAGGATAGATTAAGATATTATTATGAGAAAATAAAAAGAGCCTCGCAGAATTTTCTGCGAGGCTCTTTTATATAGCATTTAAAAGCCTTAAAGAATAAATAGTAATACAACGATTATAATGATTATTGCCCCTACCGAAAGATAGATTCCGCCAGACATCGCTCTCGCTTGGTTTTTCATTTCCTTAAGTTCCTTACGCAATTCCCTTTTTTCTGTGCGGCTTAGTTGAGATTTGTCCATCTCTCTAATTTCCTCTACGCGGGTCGTAATTTTGTCCAACTTCGCTTGCTGCTCTGTAGTAAGTTCTGTAGGATGTTTAGATGCTTTTTCTGCTGCACTAACTGAATTGGCGCTAATTCCCAACGTAAAAATTAGGGCGAATGTGTAAATTAATTTTTTCATAATGTTTGTCTAAATTTTTTAAATGATTACCCTGAAACAAAAAACCTACCAAAATCTTTGGTAGGTTTAAAATTAGTAAAAAGGAATGGAATTCCCGTCTTATTTAATCTCAAAAACAACGTTTACAGTAAAATTCAGTTTAATTTTTTTAAAATCGATGTCTGGCGCAGCTGATGCATCGGCCATTGCAGTTTTCATCAGGTAATTTCTGTACACCGGTTGAGGCGTATTGTCATTACCTTCTTGAATTTCTATCACACGGTATAGTTTGTCACCCAAAGCTTCTACCATATAAGTTGCTTTTTCTTTCGCCGCCAACAATGCTTTAATCTTCAATTCCTTTTTTAAACTATCAATTTTAGAGTAATCGTAACTTTCTATATTGGTGCTTGCAACCCCTTTCGGGTCGATACCTTCCATAATCGAATTAAATTTATTCAAGTCGCTTACTTTTAAACGATATTGTTTACTTGCCAAAAAATCGGGGTTTTTCTTTTTCTCTGTTGCATAATTCCAGCTGCTTAGGTTATTTATTGTTAAATTGTCTTTGTTTATTCCAGCTTTTTGGATGGCAGAATACAATTGGTTTTCTAACGTGGTAATGTCTACTTTTTTCTTGCTGTTGTTGTCTTTTAAATACTCTTTTAAAGAAATTTCTATGTAAATAATGTCTGGCGTAACTTCGGCCTCTGCTTCGCCACTTACGGTAATTTTTTTTCTTAAATCTACTTGTTGGGCCTTAACTGTTGATAATCCGAGTGCGGTAAACAATGCAATTGCAATTAACTTTTTCATATTTATTTTTTTTGTGTGTGTACTTATGATGCAGGATGCTAGCAAATTCCACACCGTTATTAATTTTTTTTGTTTTTAAAATGAAGTAATAAATGGGCAGTTGATTGAATCTAGCCTAATTATTGCTCTTTATGGTTTTTCATTTATAAATAAAGTTATGGGCTCAACATCAAGAAAAATTTGGACAATCGGCCATTCTACACATAGTTTTCAGGTTTTTTTGGAGATGTTGCAGTCTTTTGAGATAGAAATGCTTGTTGACATTCGACGGCATCCTGGATCCAGAAAATATCCCCAATTTAATCAAGATGTTTTATCTGAATGTTTGCAAGAACATCACATAAACTATATCTATTTGAAAGATCTTGGTGGGCGAAGAAAAGCCAAGCCTAATTCGCACAATATAGCTTGGCGAAACGCATCATTTAAAGGTTACGCAGATTATATGGAAACCGGAGAATTTAAAGGCGCTGCTGAAATATTAGAACAGTTAGCTGAAGAAGCTAATGTTGCTTTTATGTGTTCTGAAGCAGTTTGGTGGCGATGCCACCGTTCTTTGGTTGCAGATTATTTAAAGATTAGGGGCTGGAACGTGATGCATATTATGGGTGTCGGTAAAGAGACCCAGCATCCATATACAAGCGCTGCAACAGTAACCGATGGTCTACTGTCTTATCAAGATTAATTAGTCGCTCGTCGTTTTTTAATAAAAAAAAAACCTTCTCAATTCGAAAAGGTTTTTTTGTAAAAATCTTATGCTTCCGGTAGAGGCTTCTCCTTCTCTTCCGGCTCAACTTTGGGTTGAGGTTGAGGCTTAGGTTTAGGCTCTGCTTTTACTATAGGCGCTTTGCTTACACGTACCGCAGTTGGGCCTTTTTGCCCCATTTCTATTTCGTAAACCACTTTATCGCCTTCTCCAACTTGTTCTTTAAGTCCATTTACATGAACAAAAATACTATCTTGAGTGTCAGAGTTTCTTATAAATCCATATCCTTTGCTGTCGTTAAAAAAGGTAACTGTTCCCTTTTTAATCGGATCTTCGTCTATTAGGTCTTCTTGTTTGGCAATACCTATTTGAATGTCTTCGGTATTGATTATTTTTTTCTTTTTCGGGTCTGGTGGGGTAGACGAGATGTTTCCATTTTCATCTACATAGGCCATCATATCTTCCAGCTTAGAACCTTTAAGGTTGTCGCCTTTGCGCTCTTCTCTCTTCTCTTCTTTATCCTTTTTCTTCTTCAACCTTTTCTTTTCGTTCTCTTTTTTACTGTATGTCGCCTGAGATTTAGCCATATATTACGCTGTTTTTGTTTTTTAAAGATCGACTTTATTGCCAATTACACAAAGATAAGAAATCTAAAGCAATAATTTATCTGCTATTCATTTTACGGGATTGGTTATCATAACCTTGTTGTAAAAAAAAAAACAAAGTTTTGCAGTTATTATAAACGGTATGAGTGTAAAAACTTGAGTTTTTTAAATGTTAAAAGCAGTCTTCAAACCTGTAATTACCATGTTAGTACCAATAATAGCAATAATTAGCCCCATAATTTTGCCAATGACCTTGATAACGTTAGTGCCGATTTTTTTTACCACATATTCGCTTAAACTAAATGCCAAATAATTTAACCAACACATTAATGCGAAAACAACAATGGTAATGGCAATTTCTATATACGTTGCCCGTGACACAAAATTCATCGCGGTAACAATAGTGCCTGGCCCAGCCAAAATAGGAATTGCTAATGGAGAAATGGCTATATTCTCATCAATATTCGGCTCCTTAAGTTGCTTAACAGTAGATTTTTTAGATTGGAGCATTTCAAAACCCACAAAAAAGACCAAAATTCCACCGGTAATTTTAAATGCCGGAATGGTTATTCCGAAAAGTTCGAAAATAAACTTCCCCAAAACAATAAATATGAAAACAATGATAAACGCAGTAGTTGTTGCGCGTTTATTAATGTCTTTTTTTGTTTTCAGGTCGGCGTCCTCCACCAAAGAAGAGTAAATAGGGACATTTGCAATCGGATTCATAATGGCGAAGAAGCCAGTAAAAACCGTTAAAGAAAATACCAAATACTCGTTCATGCACTTTAATTTGCCAGGGGCGATGATTTATTGTGGTGCAAAACTAGCCAAATTAATGCGGCAAAACGCATTTTTTTGAAAATAACAAACTATTGCCGACAATTTAGACCATTAAAATGGTTTAAGCAATGGTTAAATTTTCTTGTAATTACGAAGAGTAGCTATCTAAACTTTCTTAACTTTTCCTGACCCTAAAATAGTTTGTTTAACCTCGGGGTCGCCGGTGTAAAATATACTAGCAGACCCACTGATTACTGCGTTAATGTTTTCGCTAACCTCTATGTTAACCTTCCCGGAGCCACTCATTTGAGCAGAAAGATTACTTACAGAAAAGTCTTTTCCTGCAAAAATGGCAGAGCCACTTAACGTAATAGTTGCGTTATCTGCTTCTCCTGTAATGTTAAGTTTTCCAGAACCGCTGATTACCGCATTAAGATTTTTTGTTTTTGAAGACAAACTTAAATTTCCAGAACCGCTAAGTACTACAGAGAGTTCGCCTGTATTTACCGCTCCTTTAACTTCCATGCTTCCAGATCCGCTCATAGTAAAGCTACTCAATTTTTTTGCGCTTACGTAAGCCGTTATTTTTTTGTCTGAATATTTACGTTCCCAGCTTTTCCAGCTCATTTGCGGACGAATAACTAATGTAGTTCCTTCTACCTGAGCTAGTAAGGTCGCAATCGCTTCGGCGTCGCCTTCAAATCTACAGCTTTCAGAATCACCTAAGGTAACCACCACATCAATTGGGCCGCCAGCAACTATGCCTGAGAAGTTTTTTACTATAGGCTGTTCTTGGGCTGTTGCAAAATACGTTACGCCCAACAAAAGAAATACGAGCAAGGCAGAAGAAGTTTTTTTCATTTTTGAGTTTATTTTATGCTTTTTAGATGTTCAGTACAGACTTACTATTTTTATAAAGACGCACGAGATGGTAAATTGTTGCATTGACCGTTAAAAAAATATTTAGTCTGAATTCTGATAACTAATATTTTTAAAGAAGAGTTAATCGCTCGCTGATATTTAAGAGTTCTTACTTCTGAGACTTTCCCGTACTATAAAATGGATATCATCGTAGTTTTTCGAGTGTTGCTCAATAATTTTCTTTTCGCCTAGAATAAATTACTATGGGGTTGATATCAAACGCGTCGCAACACCGTTCTTATGAGATAGCAAAAATTCTTTAATCCAATTTTTACTTAAAAAAATGACAGTCCAGCTCCTCTTTAAAAATGAAGGGTGGCAATCTATTTCTACTCTTAACTGCTATTCAATCTTTCGATCAAATAATTATTAACGGGCTGAACATCGAATAACCAAGTTTCAGAAAAAGGCTCATTAACTCCTTTATCATCGAATAGATATTGGATAATCTTCGATTTAAACTCCTAAGGTTTATGTGTCGCATAGCTTAATTTCCGAACCCGATAAATTCGATATTGTTTATTGATTATCGAAATAATTTTTTATCCAATCGATTGGGATTATTCTATAAACACAAAACACCTATTGCATAGAGGTCAATCTTCACATAGCGACGTGAAAAATGAATTAACCCTCAAAGATAGGTGCTCGTTCCAATTCGCTTTCCCTTTTTCGGTTCTCTAACCATTTTGTAAAAACCGTGTAGGCAATCGCCATCACAATTGCTCCCTTAAACATGCCAGTAAATCCCCAAGCCGCCAGCCCCCCTAAAACCCCTAAAAATAACACTAAAAAGGGCAAACGCCCTCCACTTTTTGCAATTAAAATTGGTTTTACAACGGCATCTATCATTAATACACCCATTGCATAAATGATTAAAAAAATTGTATATCCTGTATGTCCTAAGGTAGAATACCAAATAATAACGGGTACCCAAACTAATAACGGTCCGATCTGAATAATAGTTACGAAGAATACCAAACCCGCAAGCGGCAGGGCAAAGGGAATTCCAGCAATCTTGAAGCCAATCCAAGATATAATTGCAGCAAAGAAAGCAGTACCCATTACACCGATAGAAACTCCCTTTACAGCTTGCCCGGTAGCCTCTAAAAGTTCAATTCCGTTTCTAGCCCCAAATAAATGCTTTAAAGCTGCCTTAATAGGCAGTAATATTTTTTCTCCGCTAACTAGGAAAAAAGCAGAAATTATAATTCCTAGTATAAATTGAATTGTAGCTCCAATTATACCTGTGCCTGCTGAAACGACATGGTTTAGGGCAGCCTTAACCTGCAGTTCGTGAGGAGCAATCGTTTCTGTTGGATTAACAGGCAAATTGTTCCAGAAAGAATTGATTTGATTGCCCACCAAAGGTAAGTTTGCAATCCAAGTTGGCAAGGGCGGCAAGCCATTCACTTTTACATTAGAAATAAATGTTAAAGCGTCTTTTATATGGTTAGAAATAGCCGATACAATTAGAACAAATGGAAAGGTAACCAATGCGATAAGCAAAACAGCGTAGATGGTAGCGGCTAATTTTTTTCTATTGCCAAGTATGTTCGTTAATTTTTTAAACGGTGTCGCAAAAGAAACCGAAAAAATTAGAGCGAAAGTTAATACTCCAAAAAACGCGCGCAGTACTTCAAATGTGGCGAAAAGTAAGCCAAGCAACAGTAATATTACTAAAATTGTCTCTACAATGCTCTTTGGTTGGAATTTTGTTTCACTCATCTTATTAATTCTTATCACTAAACGCAGCTTTTTTTGTCACTCCTATAATGTCAATCTTTCTTCGTACCCACATAAAATTGCGGGTCTACTTTAAAAGTATCCTCAGTAATATTAGTGGCAACTTTTAGCTTTTTCCATTTGTTGGTTGGCTTAATTAAAGTATATCCGTCGTTGTTTAGCGTAACTCTAACAGGCATATCAAAACCCTCAACATCTGTAATCCATCTGTATTTCAGTAGGCCGTCCTTTATACTGTATTCAAGTACTGGAATTTTGGCGTGCCTCAAATATTGGTCGAATACTTTGTTTAATTTTAAACCACTTTCTTTTGCTATGTAGTTTTCTATTTGCGCTGAAGTTACGGTTTGGTGGTAGAAAGTTTTGTTTAACCCACGTAGTATTTGCCTAAATTTTTCGTCATTATTTATAAGCTGCCGGATGGTATGAATCATATTGCCACCCTTATTGTACATATCCCCAGAGCCTTCTTTATTTACGCCATAAGTGCCAATAATTGGTTTATCATTTAATATCCCTTTTCTTAAGCCAATTACATAGTCGTTTCCTTCCTTAATACCTTGTGTACAGTCTATAAAGAGTGTTTCAGAATAGTTTGTAAAGCTTTCGTGTATCCACATATCGGCCAAATCTTTACTTGTAATGCTATTGCCAAACCATTCGTGGCCACTTTCATGTACAATTATAAAATCCCATTTTAAGCCGTAATCAGTCCCACTTAAGTCTCTGCCTAAATAACCCATCATAAACTTGTTGCCATAAGCTACTGCGCTTTGGTGTTCCATTCCTAACTGAGGAGCTTCTACCAATTTATATCCATCTTTATACCAAGGATAAGGGCCAAACCAATATTCGAAACATTTTAGCATGCGTTTCACATCTGCATCCCAATGTGGGCGTGCTTTTGCGCTATCTGTTCTTAAAGCCCAATAATCTATAGTTAAATTGCCATCTTCACCTGCAAAATTGTCTTTCCAATGAGAATACTTACCTATATAAAAAGCAACATCGTAATTGTTTATCGGATCATTTACAAACCAATTGTGCTGGGTGTACCCATCTGGTTTTTTAACGGTGCTTCTTAATCTTCCGTTAGCTATGCAATTTAATGTATCGGGTGTAGAAATGCTAATCAACATACTGTCAACTTCATCACTTTGATGATCTTTATTTGGATACCAGCAACTAGCGCCCAAACCCTGGCAAGCAACAGACACAAAAGGATTGCCAAGTGAATCTTTCTTAAAAATAAAACCACCGTCCCAAGGTGGGTTTTTCCCAATAATTGGGTTTCCAGAGTAAAACACGGTAAACTTATCTTTGCTTCCCTTTTTAACGGTTTTTGGAAAGGTTACAAAAACAGCATTATATTCTCGGGTGTAAGGAAGCTCTTGGTTTTTATACACCACTTTTTCCACCTTTAAATTGCTAAACAAGTCAAATTGTAATTTAGTGAAATCTTGCGTAGCGGTAAAAGCAAACTCATTACTGCCACTTACCGATCTTTGGTCGATGTCTATTTTAACATCCAAGTGATAGTAGTTAATGTCATAGCATGTACGTAAGGGCGTTAATGTTCCGCGCAAACTATCTGCTCTCGTGTTTTCCGAATGTTTTTTCAGCATTTGCGCATTTACGGTAAAGCCAAAGAAGAATCCCGCACACAGTAGGAATAGATATTTCATAGGGCTATTTTAAAATGGGCAAGGTAATGTAAGATTGGTTCGAAACATCGTGATAAATTCTTTGGGTTGCTTTTTGAAAATCTGATGGCTCAGCCTGATAAATGTCCATAAATTTCTGCGGGTTTCTATCTGCCAAGGGAAACCACGAGTTTTGAATTTGAACCATTATTTTGTGTCCCTTTTTAAACGTATGGGCAACATCGGGCAGGGGATAGGCCAATTTTGTAATTTGATTGGGAACAAAGGGCTTTGGTTTTTCGAAACTATTGCGGAATTTCCCACGCATAATCTCTGCCCGTACAAGCATTTCGTAACCAGCCATAATAATGTTTTTTGGGTTAGGTTCTGGCGCAGGCGTATCTTCTGGATATACGTCTATCAGTTTCACCACATAATCTGCGTCGGTACCTGTGGTAGAAACAGACAGATTTGCCAACACAGGGCCAGTAACGGTAATGTCTTCAGTTAGCGGTTCTGTCTGGTAAGTCGTTACATCTGGTCGGCGTTCTGCAAAACGTTGGTCGTCTATCATATATTCTCTAGTGCGTTTTGCTTGTACGCCTGCCTGGTATGGTACTGGGTGATTTGGGTCGCTTACATACTCATCCCAACTGTCGGTTCTACCAACCTTGTCAAAAGCCAGTTTTCCTTGAGGTTGTAGATATAAGTTTTTAGAAGTTGTATCGGCAGGTGGCCAAGTTTTAAATTTCTTCCATTCGTTGCTTCCAGTTACAAAAATGGTGGCTTCTGCCGGGTCAAAATCTCCCTCATCTTTCAAATAATATTTAAAGAAAGGCAATTCCATATTTTTTTGGTAATAGGTGCTTGTCGACTGATTGAAATTGATGTCGCCAAAGCTACTTCCGGTGCCGCGCACCCAGCCCCCATGAAACCACGGGCCGGCCACAAGAATGTTCTTTGCGCCTGTATTTTGCTTTTCTATAGCCTTATAGGTAGCGAAAGTTCCGTAGGCATCTTCTGCATCAAAAAAGCCTCCAACCACCATAACCGCGGGTTTTACGTTGGTTAAATGCGGTAAAATGAGTCTGGCTTTCCAAAACGTATCTAAGTTGGGGTGAGCGTACATGTCGTTAAAAAACTTTAGCGTATCGCCGGTATACTTTTCTTTTAATCCTTTAAGAGATCCCGCGTCTAAATAAAATCTATAATTATCTTCTATGGGGAATTTAAATCCTTTAGGGCCTTGAGCAGGAGTAATTGGTTTAGGTCTTGGTACGCCAAAACTTGTTAAGAAGGCAAATGCATCCATTTGAAAGAATACTCCTTTATGATGAAAATCATCTCCCCTAAACCAATCGGTAACAGGTGCTTGTGGAGAAACGGCCTTTAACGCTGGGTGCGCGTTTGGCAATGATGTGGTAGAATAGAAACCAGGATAAGAAATGCCATAAATACCGGCTTTTCCGTTGTTGTTTTTAATGTTTTTTACCAGCCAATCTATGGTGTCGTAGGTATCGGTGCTCTCATCAATTCCATTCTTTTTATTTGTCTGAGGACGGATGTTTTCAAAGTTGCCCTCGCTCATCCATTTTCCTCGAACATCTTGATACACAAAAATAAATCCCTCTTTCATTTCTGCGGGAAAATTGCCCAAGCTTTTTTTATAACCTTCGCCATAAGGGGCAACAGTATAAGGTGTTCTATTGATAAGAAATGGATATTTTACACTTTTATTTTTCGGGATGTAAATTGAAGTAAATAGTTTAATACCGTCGCGCATGGGTATTTGCTTTTCAATTTTGGTGTAGTGTTCTTTTACGTAAGCAGAGTCGGTTTCTTGAGCGAAGAGATGAACAGAAAGAAACGTAAAAATGGCTAGGGCGAAAATCTTAAATGGGTTCATTTAGTTTGGTTTTTTAGCAAGAAAGTTTAAATATATGCATTTGGATTTTAATTTGATATTGGCATCAAATTACCGAATTGGCTAAGCCATTTCTCGGGCGTCATTAATGATTATACATTTTGGCTTTGGGCATTTATTTGGTCAGAGTTTCTAAAGTTTTGTGTGTTTGCTGTAAAAGTGGAGTATTTAATTACCATTAATGGTCTACGTGATTTGCATCACAGAAATGACGTTTTTGGGAGCGTTTAAAAATGGTTTTTTGTTATCATTGTAAATTAAAATCGAGGTTTTGAAAAAAAATACAGTCAGCCTATTATTTCTTCTTTTATTCCCACTTTTCTTCCTTTCTTGCTCGGTTCGAAAATTTGCGCAAAGCAAGGCCGATGAAACTAACATTGCATCGATTAAGTTTTTGAGCGAATATGTAATTCCGCATAACGTCGATTATGATCAAACAATTATTGGTGGCCTATCGGGAATAGATTACGATAAGAAGAAAGACCAATATTATGTCATCAGCGACGATCCATCAGCTAGAAGCCCCGCTAGATTTTACACCGCAAGGATTTTTATTTCGAATTATAAGATAGATTCTATCGGGTTTACAAAAGTGACTGATTTACTTCAGCCAAATGGCAAACCTTACCCTAAATATGGAACAGATAGATCAGTTAAACCAGATGCAGAGTCGATTAGGTATAACCCAATAGAGCATAATTTTTTATGGAGCAGTGAGGGAGAAAGACGTTTTAAGGTCGGGGATACCACTATCGTCCAGCCAACTTTAACGTTTATGAACGCCCAAGGCCAATTTTTAGACACCATTCCATTGCCCAGCGGTTTTCATTTTAGCAAGCGAGATAAAGGCTTGAGAAAAAACGCCGTGTTTGAAGGGCTAAGTTATGCCAACAATTATAAAACACTATTTGTAAGTTTAGAAGAACCTAGGTATGAGGACAGCGAGAAAGCTAGTTTTGGTTTTTCTGGTGCGTTAACGCGTATTCTAAAGTTTGATGTAAAAAGCAAGAAAAACGTTGCGCAATATGCATACAATTTAGATCCACTACCGGTAAAGCCAGCCATAGATATGGATTGGAACGTAAACGGAATTTCTGAAATACTTGCCCTAGGTGATGATAAATTATTGGTTATGGAGCGCGCATGGGCCAAAGGAAACGATGATCACAGCTTTATAAAAGTGTATATAGTGGATACAAAGGTCGCCGAAAATGAAATTGACAATCCATCTTTTAAGGCCAACCCACCAAAAGTTTTAAAGAAAAAATTACTTTTTGATTTTGACAGCTTGAATAGGCACATAGATAATTTTGAGGGGATAACTTTTGGTCCCGTTTTGCCGAACGGCCATAAAAGCTTAATTTTCTGTGTAGATGATAATTTTTCTGAAATGCAAGTGCAGCAATTTTTCTTGTTTGAGGTGGTGGAGAAGTAGCTGTCAATTTCTTTCATGTTGACTACGATGAACATTGCTATTCTGTACATGCTACGAGCATTTAAAAATCTGTAATTTCCAGTGACTCAGTTTTGTGTGCTGCCTGTTTTTTCCTTAACTTTGCACCGTAAAAATTAAAGAAATTATGCAGTACGACGTGGTAGTTATTGGTTCTGGTCCTGGTGGGTATGTTGCGGCAATTCGCTGTGCACAACTTGGATTAAAGACAGCCGTAGTAGAAAAATACAAGACTTTTGGCGGAACTTGCTTAAACGTTGGTTGTATTCCATCAAAAGCATTGTTAGATTCTTCTGAACATTACCACAACGCTGCGCATACGTTTGCTACGCACGGCATTGAGCTAAAGAGCTTGAAAGTAAATATGCCACAAATGATCGCCCGGAAAGACGATGTGGTGGCACAAAATACGGCAGGCATCACCTATCTTTTCAAAAAAAACAAGATCGATGCTTTACAAGGGCTTGGCTCTTTTATTGATAAGAATACCGTTTTGGTAACTAAGGAAGACGGCTCTACAGAACAACTTTCTGCTAAGAATGTAATTATCGCTACTGGCTCTAAACCAACGGTATTGCCATTTATCAACATAGATAAAAACCGCATCATTACCTCTACCGAAGCCCTAAACATTAAAGAAGTACCAAAAACCATGGTTATTATTGGCGGTGGCGTAATTGGATTAGAATTAGGTTCTGTATATGCTCGCTTAGGAACTAAAGTTTCGGTAGTAGAGTTCTTACCTTCTATTATTAGCAGCATGGATACTGGTTTGGGAAAGGAACTTCAACGTGTGCTAAAGAAATCATTGGGCATTGAATTTTACATGAACCATAAAGTTACGGGTGCTACAGCAAAGGGTAAAATAGTAACGGTAACAGCAGATGACGCGAAAGGCGAGGAGTTAAAGCTAAGTGCCGATTATTGTATTGTTGCGGTTGGTAGAACAGCTTACACAGAAGGTTTAGGCTTAGATAAAATTGGCATAGAAATTACCGAGAGAGGCAAGAAAATCCCGGTTAACGAACATTTGGAAACTTCTGTACCTGGGGTTTATGCCATTGGCGATGTTGTTGCTGGATTAATGCTTGCGCATAAAGCCGAAGATGAAGGAACTTTGGTTGCAGAGCAATTGGTCGGACAGAAACCTCATATAGATTACAATTTAATTCCCGGAGTTGTTTACACTTGGCCAGAGGTCGCTTCGGTTGGCAAAACAGAAGAACAGTTAAGGGAAAATGGCATCAAATACAAAAGTGGTTCTTTTCCGTTTAAGGCAAGTGGACGCGCAAAAGCGAGCATGGATACAGATGGTTTTATAAAGGTTTTGGCCAATGCAGAGACTGATGAGATTTTGGGAGTACACATGATTGGCCCGAGAGCTGCAGATATGATTGCAGAAGCAGTACTAGCTATGGAATTCAGAGCTTCTGCCGAAGACATTGCCCGCGTTTCGCACGCACACCCAACATATACTGAAGCTTTTAGAGAGGCGGCCATGGCTGCAACAGACAATAGAGCGATACATATTTAGGTAAAGTGGTTAGAGGGTTAGGGGTTAGAAGGTTAGACGTTTAGTAGGAGTTAGCTGTTTAAGTCGTTAACGCTTTTCAGGTTGTTAGTCGGCATAAGAGGACGCATTTGGTCACCCTTTTTAGTCTTGCTATTTTATCCTATCGGGTATCGGCCACGTCTTTATTCCTTGCTCCTTGTTCTTCAATCAAATAACGCAATCAACTCTCACATCTAAAGCCTCACATCTAAACATTGGAAAATCCTCTTGTTACCCCTCTAAAAAAATCGATAACCCGAACTAGGGTTGCAGTTTCCTTATTTTATGTTGGCCAAGGGGTAGCGTTCGCTTCTTGGGCAAGTCGTATTCCAGAAATAAAGGAGCATTTACATTTAACCGATGCACAGTTTGGTGCTTTACTTTTGGCGCTCCCAGCTGGGCAATTGTGTACCATGCCCATATCGGCTAAATTGGTCACAAATTTTGGGAGTAAAAAAATACTTTCCATCTGCGCTCCACTTTACGTAATTGCACTCACAAACCTTGGTTTAGCCAACGCAAATTGGCAACTAGCTGCTTTTTTATTTCTATTTGGGGTAATAGGTAACATGTGCAATATTTCTGTAAATACGCAAGGAATAGAGGCCGAAAAATTATATGCAAAGCCAATTATGACTTCCTTTCATGGCGCTTGGAGTTTGGCGAATTTTTCTGGAGCACTCATTGCCCTATTGATGATAAACCTGGGGATTTCTCCTTATTGCCATTATTGGATTATTGCTGGGTTGATTTGGATAAACGTGCTTATAAACCATAAATATTTAGTCGAGGGAAAGGCAGCTAGGACGGAAAGAAAACCCAAGTTTTTCACAAAGCCAGAGGGAGTACTGCTTCAGTTAGGGATTATAGGGTTTTGCAGCATGGCCACAGAAGGCGCCATGTTTGATTGGAGCGGTATCTATTTTGAGAAAATTGTAATGGCGCCCAAGTCTGTTGTGATATTGGGCTATGCTTCTTTTATGATTATGATGGCCATGGGCAGGTTTTTTGGCGATAGATTTATTACAAAATTTGGCCGAAAGAAAACACTTCAACTCAGCGGTCTCACAGCGTCTGCTGGGCTGTTTATTTCTGTGCTTTTCCCTTATTTACCATCTGCAACTTTAGGGTTTATGCTTGTCGGGCTTGGAGTATCTGGTATCGTACCAACCGTTTACAGCATAGCTGGTAGAAATACAAAAGTATCTGCAGGCATGGCATTAGCCATGGTATCTAGCGTAAGTTACTTGGGTTTCTTAATGGGGCCACCGCTTATCGGCTTTGTATCCGGGTTGTTTAACCTCCGGTATTCTTATGCGCTAATCGCTTGTTTTGGCTTATTGGTTACTTTTATTGTTACAAAAATAAAAGCTATTGATTAGGGAGATACCTTATCAACAGCTTTTTACCAGTTCTATCTAATTTAACTTTGAGCAGTAAGAATAGCAGGATTAGTACTACTTCGCCCTACTTTTTAAATCCGTTACAGCAATACTTAGTAATCTTCCAACAGGTTTTTTACCTCTGTAGGTAATGACACGCATTAAACTTGCATCTTTTGGCACTACAACTGCAGCTTTATATTTTGGATAAAAATAGTCGGGCGTAGAATTGTCAAAACTGTAATAAATGTCTAGACCATCTACTTCAGTTGCAAGATTAACCATCAATTCACCTCCTGCTGCTTTCTTTACAGTCACAATCGGGTCGAACATGGCAGGGGAATACTTAGTTTCCCTAAAATCTAATCGCTTAAACTGATCTTCGGTTTTATCGACAAAATAAGACCAGTTTTTCTTTTCTAAGGGCGACCAAAGTGCTTCTGCCATGGCAAAACCACGCGGCCAGAGCATATATTCTACTTGTCGGTAGTTATAGACTTGTTCTGTCCATAAGTTTGCTTGCCCACCTAAAATGTATTTTGGGTCAGCTCCTTCTGGTACTGGATTAAACTGATAAACCTTGTTTAGCCTTAAAGAAGCATATACTTTAGGTTCTGTAACTTCATCGCCCTGCATGTAATCGAAATAGCAATAATCTGTTGGCGTCATTACTACATTGTGTTTTTCTTTTGAAGATTCTATGCCGTGTTGACTTCCCCTCCAACTCATTACAGATGCGGATTGCGAAACGCCGCCCTCTAAAATCTCATCCCATCCCATAAATTTTTTCCCTTTGGAATTCACTATTTTTTCTACTCGTTTTTCAAAATAGGCCTGCACTTGTGGAATCGTTTTTAAATTTTCTCGTTTCATCAGTTCTTTTACCATAGGGTCTTTTTCCCAAAAGTTATGTGCCGCTTCATCGCCGCCCATGTGTATGTATTCAAATGGGAAAAGTTTTGCCACTTGAGTAATTACAGAATCTAAAAATGCATAGGTGGTTTCTTTTATTGGGCAAAGGTTGTTGTCAACCAGTCCAATTGGCGGTGCGCCGTGGCTCCAGTCCATAATCTGCTCGCCAGATCTTACCCTATAATTTACGGCATCTGGCGTGCATGAAAGTTCTGGATAAGAAGCTATTGCCGCCAAGCTGTGGCCCGGTACGTCCACTTCGGGCATAATGTTTACAAAACGGTCTTTAGCATATTTTACCAATTCTTTGATGTCTTCTTGGGTGTAAAAACCGCCGTAATCTTTTGGCTCATCGGATGTTGGCGGAATAAAATTACCAAAGGTTCCTACTCTTTTAACATTCCAGGCACCCACCTCGGTAAGCTTCGGAAATCCTTTTATTTCTATTCGCCAGCCTTCATCATCAGTTAAATGAAAATGCAGAATGTTGTATTTATAGCGCACCATGCCATCAATAAATTGCTTAACTTCTTCTTTGGTAAAAAAATGCCTAGAAACGTCTAACATTAGGCCTCTCCAGCCAAGCTTTGGGTAGTCTACCACGTCAACGCATGGAGCCTCCCATTTTACGTTTTTAATAACTTCTTTACTCTCTATTTCTGGAGGCAACAATTGTAAAAAAGACTGTATGCCATAAAATATCCCGTTAGGTTGATTTGCCGAAATGGTTACTAAGGTTGGCGTTACTGTTAACCTATAACCTTCAATTCCCAACTGCTCATCTGTTTTTTTATTTAATACCAAGTTCATGGTGGCGTGTTGACTGCCTATGGTAGTGCCCACAAAATTTCCCGTGGCCTTACTAATGCGATCTTTTAAAAATTGAACCGACTCTGTAAGATTTACATTTGCAGGCGCATGTATAATTACATTGCTTGGCAGCGTAAAAATGCCTGGTTTCTTTACAATGGATACAGGCTCTGGAATAATTGCAATCGGTTTGGGCGATACAAGTTCGTTTCCACCGGCTTCTGTCTCGTTTACGATGGATTGTGCACTTGAGCTCGTGTAAAACAGCGCAACTAAGGCGATTAAGCAGGAAATCTTCATCGATAAAATTTTAAGAAATTAAGGTTTGTATAATCATGCAAGATATTAAAAATGTTTATAAAGATCCATGTTTAAATTTCAAATCTGATCTTTTATCGAAGTCCAAGGTTTTTAAAATCTAAAAGGCATTTTCGTTGTTAAGTCTGTAATATTTTACTTTTTGTAAATACTTTAAATTATGAAAACTTTGCTTACGTCCGCGCAAATGCGGAATGCAGATGAATTTACCATTATAAATACACCAATAACTTCTTTAAAATTGATGGAACGGGCTGCAAATGCTTTTGTTGATGCCTTTTTGCTCGATGAACATTCCACCGATACCGATATTGCAATTTTTTGTGGCAAAGGGAACAATGGTGGCGATGGATTGGCAATAGCCCGACTGTTACTTTCTAAAGGGTTTAGTAAAATCTCCGTCTATGTAGTAGGCTTTTTAGAAAAGCAGACCGAGGATTTTACAGCCAATTTGGAGCGCTTGAAGAACAAAGATTTAGACGTTCTGTATGTAAAAAAGCCCGATCAAATTTATGTGGATCCAAAGGCAATTATTATTGACGCAATTTTTGGCTCGGGATTGAATAAGCCGCTAGCCGGTGATTTTGAAATGTTGGTGGCCAATATTAACGGCTTAGGCAATAAAATTTACGCGGTTGATGTGCCTTCTGGTTTCTTTGCCGATGGTGAGTTGCCAGAAAATTACAATGGCATTAAAGCTTATAAAACAATTTGTTTTCAACGTCCGAAAATCAACTTCTTTTTTCCCGAATCTGTTACAGCAACTCGATATTTCTCGACGATAAATATTGGATTAAGTGAGAAATACCTTAAAAAGGTTGCTACCACTTTCTTTTTAACTGAGAAAAAAGACATTAAGAAAATGCTAAAACCGAGGAGAATTTTTAGTTACAAAGGCACGTTCGGTCATGCGTTAATTGTTGCAGGAAATGAAAGCACCATGGGCGCTGCATTACTTTGTTCAACTGCCTGTTTAAATAGTGGCGCAGGACTTACAACAGCATGTATCCCGAAAAGCGGATTAGCTGCGCTAAATACTTTATTGCCAGAAGTGATGGCGATGGCAAGAGACGATTATACTAGACTGGAAAAAGCTAGTAGATTTCAGGTAATTGCCGTAGGGCCGGGCTTGGGCGTTTCCACAGAACACAATCAATTGTTAGAAAGCTTGTTGGTTTTGGCTAGACCGATGGTTATTGATGCCGACGCATTGAATATGCTTGCGGAAGAAAAGGGATGGCTGCAAAGGATACCGGCGAATTCGGTTATTACTCCACATGTAAAGGAGTTTGACAGGTTGTTCGGCAATCATGATAGCTGGTGGACGAGGGTTGAAACCGCCAAACAAAAAGCAAAAGACCTAAATATTGTCATCGTACTTAAAAATCAATACACCTTTGTTTGTTTGCCAGATGCAACGGCTCATATTAATCCTACCGGAAACCCAGCAATGGCGCAAGGTGGTATGGGAGATGTTTTAACAGGGATAATTGCTGCATTTATTGCCCAGGGCTATGCTGCAGATCAGGCCGCGATATTGGGTTGTTACCTCCACGGTAAGGCCGGCGATGCTTTGGCCAGAAAAAGCTTTGTTGTTTCGGCATCTTCTGTTGCTCGGAGAGTCCCAAAGGAAGTTAAAAAGCTTATTCAAATTTGATACACATTAAAGCAGAATTATAGACATGAAGAAAACAGCCTTAATTACAGGCGCAAGTAGCGGGATAGGGGAAGAGTTTGCCAAAATCCACGCAGAGCGAGGCGGCGATTTAGTTATCGTTGCGAGAAGCATAGGTAAACTGAACGCGTTAAAAACGACGTTAGAAGAGAAGCACAACATTAGTGTCTTAGTTATCGAAAAAGATTTATCGCAGGCTAACGCTGCAAAAGAAGTTTACGAGGAAGTAATTCAAGCTAAAATTAAAATAGACTATCTGATTAATAATGCAGGTTTTGGTGGGATGGGTAAGTTTTACGAGCGCAGTGTACAGGAAGATTTAGCCATGATTTCTTTAAATGTTTTGGCTTTAACTGAGCTTACCCATTATTTTTTGGTCGATTTTGTAAAACGCAACGAAGGAAAAATCTTAAACGTTTCTTCTACCGCGAGCCTAATGGCTGGGCCAGGGCAAGCTGTTTATTTCGCAACAAAGGCCTATGTTACTTCTTTTAGCAATGCCATAGCCGCGGAGTTGCACAATAAAAAGGTTACCGTTAGCAATTTAATGCCAGGCGCAACCGATAGCAACTTTGGAGAAAGGTCTGGAATGGATAACACAGTTATGTTCAGCAAAACCGCAAGCGCTAGGGTAGTTGCCAAACAAGGATATAACGGAATGCTTCGGGGAAAATTAAATGTTTTGGCGGGGCTTGATTTTACTCAAAAAATAGCAATAGGTATGGTAAAGTTCGTGCCTAGAAAAATTATGTTGTTGATGGTTCGCAAACTCCAAAAAGGATAATTGTTTATTCAACAAAAAAGCCCTTGAAATTTCAAGAGCTTTTTAAATAACTTTGTTTACCGTCTATAATACTAAAATCAAACTGCCACAGCTAAACGCTGCCCATAACAACCATTTTTTCCATCGTTGGAGACGAGCTTCCGCCCATTGGCTCTATGGTTACAGCAAATGCTTGTGCAGTATCTATACCTTCCATTTTAAGGGTAGCTTCTAGAGGTAAATTTTTTCCTCCAAAAACACCTAAGCTCACAGGTTTACCGTTTACCAAAGCCCAAAGTTGGTACTGGTGAGCTTGATCGGTAGTAGGCAAGCTCATGGCAGTATAATTAATCAATACCTCTTTATTTTGCTTGTTCCAATACACGTCCATATTGGCTGAAGGTGTGTTTTTTACGCCTGCCAAACGCACAGTAGCCCATTCTTTGCTAGAACTCATTGCCACAGCCTGACTTAAACCGCCGTTCTTAAATTCCAATTGGCTAACCGTAGCCGCAAATTTTTGGTTATTTAAGTTTAAAGATGCAATC
Organism: Pedobacter sp. UYP30; assembly: GCF_040547165.1. Taxonomy (NCBI): domain Bacteria; kingdom Pseudomonadati; phylum Bacteroidota; class Sphingobacteriia; order Sphingobacteriales; family Sphingobacteriaceae; genus Pedobacter; species Pedobacter sp. UYP30. The sequence continues at coordinate 261,087 of NZ_JBEPPD010000004.1, forward strand.
TGTTGGTGGGCATCATTCAATTTGTTATAAGCTACAAATAATGCAGCCACACTTATAACCAATAGCGCAACACAAGCCACCAAAGCAAACCTTAACGTTCTAATGTTTGCATTATTTGGTTTTAGAGGAACAATGATGGGTTCGGCATGGGTTTTTATTTCGTCTGCCTCAACAGTAAAATCCTGTTTTAATCCAAGTTTTTGAAACAGTTTCTTTTCTAAATCTACGGGCGGTTGCACCGCATTTTGAATGGCAAACTTCTCTAAAGATTGTTCTATGGCATCAAGTTCTTTTCTAACCTCCTCATGCAGAGCAGCCATTGTTTCTACTTGCAACATTTCTTCCGGAGATAAATCTCCCAGAACATATTGTTCAAGTGCCCCGGTTTCGATATATATTTTTATATTTTCCACGCTCAATTAAAATTCTTTCTTAGTTCAATAATTGCTAACCTCACTCTTGTTTTAACGGTCCCTAAAGGAAGGTCTAGTTTTTCAGCAGTTTCTACGTGAGTGTAGCCATTGTAGTAAACTAGATTTAAAACAGCCTTTAAGTCTGGTTTTAGATTCTCTACAAGTTGTTTTACGCCAAGTGTATCCGGGTTAAACGTTACCTTGTTGTGATTGTCTATATAACCTACGTTATTTTCAATATCTTGGTTTTTGGAAGAATTTTTAAAATCTTTAGATCTGAGTTTATCAATAGATAAATTTCGCGCAATGTTCATCATCCAAGTAAACAGGCGGCCTTTATTGGCATCATATTGAGCCGATGATTGCCAAATCTTAACAAAGGTTTCCTGTAAAACATCTTCTGCTACTTCAGCATGAATTATAATGCGAGAAATTACTCCATATAGAGAACCAGAATACATGGCGTATATTGTTTTAAGCACCGCGGGATCTCTTTCGTGCAATGCCATCACAAGCTCTGGCTCTGTTGGGTTGGTTTTTTTTAAAGAATTCACTAATTAGGTGTGTAAGGTTAGGGTGTTAGATTTTTTATATAGCTAAGGTTTTTTTAATAACAACAAATTGGGCTTATTGTTTTAAGCTTAATCGATGCTAACAAATCCATCTCACCAATCCTAAATCGGTTAAAGTTAAGAAATTCCGTCGATATGGAAAAGATGTTTTTCGGCATGGTAAGAAGATCGCACTAAGGGGCCACTTTCTACATATTTTAGTCCTTTTTGCAAACCAACTTCTTTATACATGGCAAAAGTATCTGGATGTATCCAATCTACCACCGGGTGGTGGTTTTTTGTTGGCTGTAGATATTGGCCAAGCGTTAGAATATGTACACCATTTTCTACCAGGTCGTCCATGGCCTCAAATATATCTTCTTCTTTTTCTCCCAAACCCAACATAATACCAGTTTTGGTTCTCAGTCCTGCTTTATATATGCGGTTTAAGGCTTCCAAACTGCGGTCGTATTTTGCTTGTATTCTAACCTGTTTTGTCAATGTTTTTACCGTCTCCATATTGTGAGAAACAACTTCTGGTCGTTCTTCCAATACCCTGTATAGATTGTCCCATATCCCTCTAAAATCTGGTATAAGCGTTTCTAGGGTGGTAGAAGGGCTTTCTTTTCTGATTGCTTTAACGGTTTCTGCCCAGATGATTGAGCCGCCATCTTTTAAATCATCTCTATCTACAGAAGTAATAACGCAGTGTTTTACACCCATCAGTTTAACAGAGTTCGCAACACGATTTGGTTCGTCTAAATCTACCGACATGGGTCTTCCGGTTGCAACCGCACAAAAAGAACAACTTCTGGTGCATATATTTCCCAAAATCATAAAAGTTGCCGTGCCTGCGCCCCAGCACTCGCCCATATTGGGGCAATTGCCACTCTCGCAAATGGTGTGTAGCTTGTGTTCATTTACCAAGCTTCTAACTTGCGCGTATTCCTTGCCTACTGGCAATTTAACGCGCAACCAGTTGGGTTTACGTGCTTTTTCGTCGCTCGATGGTACTACCGGTAAATCAATCATAAGGCAAAGTTAAGCATTACTTGCTTAAATTTTTAATCCCAGAGTGTTGCCTCGTTGTAATGTTTTCCTTTAGTAAACTTGATGATTTCGCTTTAAAATAAGCCAAAGAAATTGTAATCTTGTGTCTTAATAAAAAAAATATGGCTACATCTAAAGTTACCTATCAAGGCAATTTGCGCACAACTTCCGTTCATTTAAAATCTGGCAATGAAATAGTTACCGATGCGCCAGTTGATAACAAGGGAAAAGGCGAAGCATTTTCTCCTACCGATTTGTTAGCCACTTCTTTAGCGAATTGCATGTTAACTGTTATTGGTATAACAGCGCAAGAACATGGTTTTAGCATAGATGGAGCCAGCGCCGAAGTGACTAAAATTATGGCAGAAGGCCCAAGACGTGTTTCTGAAATAGTGGTGGATATGACTTTTCCGAAGAATGATTATTCAGATAAAACCAAGAAGATTATAGAGCGTGCAGCCAATACTTGCCCCGTGCACCATAGTTTACATCCAGATATAAAGAAAAGTATTGCTTTTAATTTTTGAGTTCAAAAGGTTGGGCGCGGGGCTATCAATAAGCTTGTTAGTTAGGATTTTTGCTTTAGGCTATTGCAAAATGTATGCGTGCGCCATTTGCTCCTCGCTCTTTAATACGTATCTTGTTAGCACTTAAAATCTCCGGTCTCTATTTTTTAAGATTTTAACAGTTTTAAGGTAGAAAAAAACATGAAAAGACTCGCGATTGCTTCGGTATTGATTTTAATGGCCGTCCATCAACTAAAGGCCCAAGAGCGGCCCAACATCATCTTTATTTTGACCGATGATATGGGTTACAGCGATATCAATTGCTTTGGCGGAAACTTTGTACCTACGCCAAATATAGATCGCATTGCCAAGGCGGGCATTAAATTTACAAAATATTATAGTGCCGCGCCTATCTGTTCGCCTTCTAGGGTGAGCCTGCTAACTGGCATGTATCCTGCAAGGTGGAATTTTACCACTTTTTTAAACAATAAAAAAGCAAATAGGGCTGCAGAACAAGCTGATTTTTTAGATCCAACTGCACCGTCAATCGCAAGAATTTTTAAAAATGCCGGCTATGCCACAGGTCATTTTGGTAAGTGGCACATGGGCGGTGGCCGTGATGTGCATAATGCGCCAGGTTTTGAGCATTATGGCGTTGATGAACACAACAGTACTTATGAAAGCCCAGATCCGGACCCGCTCATCACTGCTACCAATTGGATCTGGTCGCCGAAAGACAGCATAAAAAGATGGGACCGTACACAGTATTTTGTAGATAAAACACTAGGTTTTTTCAAGCGACATAAAGGGCAGCCTTGCTTCGTTAATTTTTGGCCTGACGATGTGCATACGCCTTGGGTTCCGCACACCGACGAAGCTTACACCGGAAAATTCCCAATGAATCCGGAAGAAGAAAAGGCCTTTAAACTAGTTTTAAAAGAGTATGATAAGCAAATTGGTCGGCTTTTAGATGGATTGAAGGCTATGGGATTGGACAAAAACACCATAGTTGTGTTTACGAGCGATAATGGCCCTTTGCCCAGTTTTAGAGGAAGTAGAGCAGCTGGCCTCCGTGGTTCTAAACTGTCGCTTTACGAAGGCGGTACCCGAATGCCTTTTATAATTAGTTGGCCAGAAAAGGTTCCGCAAGGAAAAGTAGATAGCCTGTCTGCATTAAACTCTACCGATATGCTTCCATCTCTTGCAGCGCTTGCCAGGGTAGAACTGCCCAAAAACTATCGTGGCGATGGTGAAGATAAAAGCAAAGTGTTACTTGGTAAACCTAAGTTGCGTGCAAAAGACATGTATTGGGAGTACGGCAGAAACAACACCGCTTTTAACTATCCGAAAGGAAAGGATAGAAGTCCAAATCTTGCCATTAGATCGGGTAAATGGAAATTATTGATGAACTACGATGGAACGGAAGTAGAATTGTATAACCTTGATAATGATAGAAATGAAACCACCAATGTTGCCGCCAGCCAGCCTAAAATCAGTGCGGAATTACAAGCAAAATTGCTTAAATGGAGGAAGGAATTGCCGGAGTTAAAGCCGAAGAATATTTAGAGACTTACTTCAATTCCTAAAAAGGTCTCCTAAGCTCGTTAGATTTTTTAGGAAAATAATAGGCTAGTAACAGACTTATTGTGGTTTTGGACAAAATGAAATTCCGAATTTTTTTAGAAATTCATAAAAATTGAAGTTATGACTCGATTATTTTTTGTTTTTTGATGATGTCTATGCCTAATTCATATATTTTTAGTCGTTTTTAGATAAAACAGGTCTTTTTTTTTGTTTTTTCGCATTTTTTGTTTTTCTGATTAAAAATATTGCAAAATCGTTTTACATTTGCACTTTGTTTAGAACACATGTCGAAAGAAGATAAAAACAATGGTGCGGAGATAGCCGATGTCTTGTTAATTGGTGCGGGAATAATGAGTGCCACGCTAGGTTTAATTTTAAAAGAATTAGAACCTAATCTACACATAGAAATTTACGAACGTTTAGACGTAGCTGCGGCTGAGAGTTCTGATGCATGGAACAATGCAGGTACAGGTCACTCTGCTTTCTGCGAACTTAACTATACGCCAGAAAAGGCAGATGGAACCATCGAAACGCATAAGGCCATTCAAATTGCCGAAAATTTTGAAATATCTAAACAGTTTTGGGCCTATTTGTTAGAAAAAAACCTTTTATCTAATCCAGAAACGTTTATTAATGAAATTCCACACATCAGTTTTGTTTGGGGTGAAAAGAATGTTTCCTTTTTAGAGAAGCGCTATCAGGCACTGCAAAAGTGCAACTTATTCGAAGCAATGCAATTCACTACAAATCCAGATCAGATAGCTGCGTGGATGCCTTTGGTGATGAATGGCCGGCCAGCAGACGAAAAGGTTGCCGCCACGAAGATGGATTTGGGAACAGATGTAAATTTTGGTTCGCTTACCCGAGACATGTTCAACTATTTGAAAGATACCTCAAATGTGTCTTTAAACTTCAATCACGAAGTGCGCAAGCTTAAGAAGAATAGCGATGGGAATTGGGAAGTAAAGGTAAAGAATCGTTCAACAGGAGAAAAGAAAAAACGTACGGCTAAGTTTGTGTTTATTGGGGCTGGTGGCGGCTCTCTGCCTCTGCTAGAAAAAGCTGATATTCCAGAAGGAAATGGATTTGGTGGTTTCCCTGTAAGCGGACAATGGTTGCGGTGTACCAATATAGAGATTATAGCAAAACACCATGCAAAGGTTTATGGAAAAGCAGCTGTTGGTGCACCCCCAATGTCTGTTCCGCATTTAGATACAAGAATGATCAACGGAAAACAAGCGCTGCTCTTTGGGCCTTATGCCGGTTTTTCTACCAAATTTTTAAAAAGTGGTTCGTACCTAGACTTGCCTAAGTCTATCAAGTTAGACAACATTAGGCCGATGCTTTCTGCTGGTATACAGAATTTAGACCTCACAAAATACTTAATCGATCAAGTACGCCAATCTCCAGAAGATAGGCTTGAAGCACTTAAAGAGTATTTGCCCACTGCCGAACTTAAAGATTGGGAATTGGAGTATGCAGGTCAACGCGTGCAGGTAATTAAGCGAAAGCCTAGCGGTGGTGGTATTTTAGAGTTTGGTACCGAGGTAGTTAGTGCTGCCGATGGATCTATTGCTGCACTTTTGGGTGCATCGCCGGGCGCTTCTACCGCAGTTTCCATCATGCTCGATTTGCTAGAAAGATGTTTCCCAGATAAGTTAGAAAGCAATGCGTGGCAACATAAAATTAAAGAAATGCTGCCGACTTATGGAAAGTATCTTGCAGAAGATAATGACTTGTTAAAGGCAACCAGAAGCCGAACTTCTAAAATTTTAAAGATTGAAACAGAATAATTTTGAAGGTATTTACTTGTTTGGAAAATTCACCGGTTGCACTCAGCGGTTGCCTATCGCCTAATAACTTTCTTATTGTTTTTAAACTCGACAATACAATCCCTGCTGAGCGATTGGTGCTTCAACCTTCAACCACCCTTATACCCAATGTCATAAAGTTAAGGAAAAACCTACGAAATGGTGTCATCCTGAGCTTCCCGAATGGTCGGGACAAGTAGTCGAAGGATAACTATTTTTTAGGTTCTTGATTATTGAGGGGGTCTTCGACAAACTACCATTGACGTTATTTATAATCAATTGAATATCAAATAATTATAATATTATTTGATTTCCACTACCCCTTAATTCGGCCTTTCCAAAAAGCACCTCGGCTCTGCCTAACGCTGTGCTAGCCGCACGGGCTTCAAACTTTTTTCTTGATAAAAAAGTTTACAAAAACCGAGCATTTCTGCGAGCTCATGAATGCAAATAAAACAATAAACACTAATGAATAAATCAAGGCTGGCACCCCTTTGGGTAAAAATTCGCCAAGCTGTTCGATATCAATGCTTCGAGGCCTTTTCCCTAGGCTTATTCCCGCGCAAGGCTGCGAATCCTCTTCGTAGCTGCAAAGTGTCCGGTTTCTGCAAGCAGCCTTGGGCGTTTTTTCCTCCAACTGCTGCTAGGCCAATCCCAACGGGCTGGCTATAGCGAGCTTAAACAAAAACGTCATTTATATTGATTTATATGAAATATATTAAACCTCAGAGTGACAGTAATTTGGCTTAACTTTATCATATTGCCCTTCTGCTTTCAACCTTTCTGCCTTCAACCTTCCTAAGCAGCCATTGTTTCTGCAATTTCGTCCGCAGAAATATCGCTATGAGAGGATTCTAGTATACATTTGCCGTTTTTTATAAGCAAAATTTGTGGCGATTGGTGTTGCACCTCAAACATTTCTGCCACTTGATTAGATAAATCGCGATAGGCGATCAAATCTAAAAAATAAAGTGTTGCATCTTGTGGGATAATGTCGCCATCTCTTTCGAAGGTGCGTTTTGCCATCATACTTACAGAGCAGCGCGTGCTGTGTTTAAAAATAACGCTATAGCCAGTTGCACTTTTTATATCAGCTAATTGCTGCTGCGATGTTAATTGTATCCAATTCATGTTGAAAAATAATTTTTTTGAAATAACCTTATAGGTTAAGAAATGTTCTTAATGAATACACGAAAAATCTTGAATTAGTTTCTATGTTTTCTTCCTTGTGGATAAGAACTGTAGGCTGGACAAATTTTCGATGAACAAGACTCTAAAATAATCATGGTAGAGAATATTGCCAATAAGAGTATTACTATTTTTTTCATCGTTAATTACTTGAAAAATTGTTTGATTTTCAGGTTTTTGAATTCCAACTGCACAAGGTACAAATTTTTATCAATTCAAAAACTAAATCGTCGACGAAAATTCGGCCATTTTCAATGCGGTAACTGCAGCTTCGTCTCCCTTGTTTCCATGTTTGCCTCCAGCTCGGTCTTTTGCTTGTTGAAAATCGTTGGTGGTTAAAACTCCAAAAATTACGGGTTTACTGTATTTTATCCCAACATTTGTTACGCCATCTGCAACCGCATTGCAAATAAAATCAAAGTGTTTGGTGTCGCCTTGTATCACGCAGCCCAAACAAATTACTCCGTCTAGCGCTGCTTTTTTACCCAAAAGAATATCGGCAGCACCGCTAAGTTCGAAACTTCCAGGTACTGGATAAGAGAAGATGTTTTCTTCTGCCACGCCGTGTGCCAAAAGCGTATCGAACGCCCCTTGATACAATGCACCCGTAATTTCTGCATTCCATTCAGAAACCACAATACCAAACTTAAAATTCTTTCCGTTTGGAACGCTTGTGTGAGAGAAATCTGATAGGTTTTTTAATTTGCTGGCCATGCCGCAAAGATAATGTTAAGCTTTGATGTAGAAAATACTTTTGTTGAAAAGAAGTAAGTTTTATTGATATGCAAATGCGATCGAAAAAGTTTAGGTATAGACAATAAGGACCTGTGTAAATTTTAAAATTTTTATTTTCTTAGGCGAAAACGCACTCCACTTTATCCAATGCTGTCCTATCCTGACGGGAGTCCTACTTTTTTCTACTATATAACAAATTACAGTTAGTTGATTTTTAAGGAATCGTCCGCAAAGCCATCTATTTTTTTAGATTCGGTCCGACAGCCACATAAACCTGATTTGAAAATAATGTTCTTTAAAATTGAAACCAAATACCATGCCCTTGTAAATCTCCGCAACCTGAACCGGAACGGTTCAAATGTCTATAGCACCAATTCCTTTTTGCAACATACGACCCCGACAGGGTCGCATAATTTTTAATACAATGTCTTCTATAAACATTCAATCGCTTCGGGATTGCAACGGTATTCCAAAATTGCTGTTTTAGAACTCCGTGTTATCCAAATTTCGATATATCTTCTGCTGTAAAAAGAATTACTTTTTGCAAGGTTTCTGAGCGACCTTGCCAACAAATTTATCTATTTTTGAGATTTGGTTCTGCAACCACATAGACTTGAAAAAAATTAGCAAACCGAGCATTTTCTGCGAGCTCATGAATGCCAAAAAGACAATAGACACCGATGAATAAACCGAGCATTTCTGCGAGCTCATGAATGCAAATAAAAAAATAGATTCTGATGAATAAACTCAAGGCTGGCACCTCTTTGGGTAAAAATTCGCCAAGCTGTTTATTATCGATGATTCGAGGCCCTATCCAACCACCCCCCAACCCCCAATGTCATTACCTTAAGAAAAAACCAATAAAATGGTGTCATCCAGAGCATGTCGAAGGACAGCCATTTTATTAGTTTTTTAGATTTATTTAAGGTCTTCGACAGGCTCTGACTGATTGTTATGACTTCTACAAATTTTTAGGCTGCTATTTTATAATTATTTTTATACGGGCTTTGGCTTTTGATAACCGCGGCTACCCTTAATATTATCTTGTTTCTCACGGCATTCAGGATGCACATATTGTGCTTGCCCTCATCCTGTTTTCTGCTGTAGTACATCTTGAATTCCTCCCTGTGTTCTATAACCGATAGAGCGCACATGTGCAGCAATCTCTTGAGTTCCTTGTTTGCCATCCGGTGCACCCTGGTCCTGCCCCTTATACTTATTCCGCTGCTATGTTCGAACGGTGCGACCCCCGCATAACAGGCCAGTTGCTTGCCACTGGGATTGCCCGCAAAGTTGGCCGTACATCCGATCAGATATACTGCCGTTACGTGCCCTATTCCGGGTATGCTCTTCAAGAGCTTGTAGTTCTGTTTGAAGGAAGCGTTCCCGGCTATGATTTTCTTGATCTCCTCCTCGATGTTCCCTATAGATTTCGCTATCCCCTCGATGGCCGACCTTAGCGATCTTTCCAGAATATTCTGATGGGACTTTGAGTTGGTGTTCCTGAGTTCTTTTACCGTGACCCGTATAGCTGTAAGCTGTTTTAGCAGCTTTGTCCTGGCTGATACAAAATCTTTGAGGTTCAGCAATTGTGGGTCTAAGGCCTCTGTGGCCCTTAAGTTGTCTGATTCCCTGAACGCATAGTTGCACAACCGGATACTGTCTATCCTGTCGTTCTTGCCCCGGGCGATGCCAAAGCTCCACTTGATGTGGGCAGCATTGCCGATGTGGAGGGGAAGGTTTTTCTTGGTACAGAAAGACCAGATCAGACGGTGGTAGATACCCGTGTTCTCTATCACTACCAGCGAACATTCATCCATGGATGCACCGTTCTGCCTTAGCCATTTTTCGAACTGCTTCATCCCCTCCGGCGTGTTGCCGAAACGCAAGGTTTCGATCGGCATTCTCATGTGGTTCACTACTGCCATCAGCGAGGCATCGAAGTATGGTTTCGAGACATCGATCCCGATAAAATAAAATGTGGTGTTGCTCATCATATTATTTTTTTAAGTTTGTAACGGTTACCTAATTTTTACCCCATCGATCCTAGTCCTTAATAATGGGTACTGCCCTAATTGTTATCTGGTCACAAAGGGAAAAAACGGTAGCGGATTAAATCAGTCAATAGGCATAAAAACCTTGACAAAGTAAGTAATGTGCCGCTACCGTTTTAGGTAATCTCTAAATAAGTTATTACAAGTAAAAGTAAAAATTTGTTTATCCTTAAATATAGACTAAGACAAATCTAAAGGACAAACGATTTCCTTAAATTAATGACATTGCCCCAACCCCTCCTAAAGAAAGGAGGGGAGCTCAATTTACGATGAATTGCGTCGTTATCTGATTTCTGACATCCGACTTCCGATTTCCCCTGAGCGTTTTTTCCCCCAAACAGTTGCTAGGCCGATCCCACCGAGTTGGCTATAGCGACTTTATTTTATCGAATTTTAACAGGCTATAAGATGAACTAAATTAATTGCAAACCCACATAAGTAGCACCTATCGGGATAATTTTTTCCCCGATCAGGACCTGGTTTCTATCGAATTTATTGATTTTGTTTTTTTGCACAATGAATGCCCGATGGCAGCGAACAAACTGATTTTGAGGCAATAGTGTCGCCAAATCATTAATGGTAATCCTAGAGCTGATCATCGAATCTTGTAATTGAATTAACGTGTAATTTCCCGAAGCTTCGATGTATAAAATATCGTCCAACATCACTTTAATTTGCTCGTATCCGTCTTTTACAAAAATATAAGGTGCTGCGTTTTCCTTTGTTTCACTACGAAAATGATGCAATTCTTGTGCCCTGTTGCAAGCCTTTAAAAACCTGGCTAGAGAGAAAGGTTTTAAAAGATAATCTACGGCATCAAGTTCGAAACCTTGTACCGCATGTTCTGAGTAAGCTGTGGTAAAAATTACCATCGGCGGATTGTTCAGGCTTTTCAGAAAATCTATTCCGGTAATGTCTGGCATCTTAATGTCGAGAAAAATAACATCAATTTTATGTTGTTGAAGATAATTTGCTGCCTCGAACGCATTTACAAAAGTTTCCTCTAAATCTAAAAAAGGAACTTTAGCGGCATGCGATGTTATGATTTCTAAGGCAATGGGTTCGTCATCTATGGCAATGGCAATCATTTGGTTCTGGACTTTGTTAATTCAAAATTAAAGATAATCAACGTTATTTTAGAATTCAGATTTTTGATTTACAAGTTATGGTTGTTCAAGCCTAAATCTCCAACCCCAAAATCATAAATCCTTTCTACAGATTGCCCTGTGTCTCGCAGTAACGAGCGAGGAGTTTCATACTGCTATTAAGACAACGAAAAACAAACAAAATGATGTCATCCTGAGCACGTCGAAGGACAGCCATTTTGTTAGTTTTTAGACTTTTTTTATGGTCTTCGACATGCTCAGCCTGACAAACGATAGGATTGAGGGTTTCCTATGATGGATTTAAAAGATTTATGCTCTCTTTTCGCTTTGATTGTAGAAGGCAATCGCCTGTGCCTTAAAGCCTAAAGCCTAAAACCTCAACCTCAACCTCAACCTCAACCTCAACCTCAACCTCAATCCAATTGCAACGTTAAATGTACAAAGAATTCTTTTGCGCTTTCGCGGATAATCAACTCGTGTTTGCCTAAATAAAGTAAAGACAAGCGCTGCTTTACATTCTCCAACCCAATGCCACTTTTTAGTTTTTCGGGGTCGTTATCTGGTTTAATGTAAATGCTGTTGCTCACATCGAAATAAAGCGTGCTTTCTTTGGTTTGCAGAGTTATTTTTATGTACGAGGGTTGCTGCATACTTATGCCGTGCTTAAATGCATTCTCTATAAAAGGGATGAGCAACATAGGTGTTATATGCAAATTGCTTAGCTGTTCCTCAATTTGGGTTTCTATTTTTATATCTGCTGTGCGAGAGGTGCGAAGCTTTTGTAAATCAATGTAGTTGTTTAAATACTCTACTTCTCTAGCAAGCGAAATTTTGTCTAAGGTATTTTCGTGCAACATAAACCTCATCATGTCGCCTAGTTTCTGTATTCCTTCTCCAGTTCGTTCTGCATTTTCTTGTAGGGCAGTTCCAAATAAAGTGTTAAGCGCATTGAATAAAAAATGTGGATTGATCTGCGATTTTAAGAAGTTTAAGTTGGCATCAGATTTTCCGAGTTCTGTTTTTAAAAACTGAAGTTGCGATTGCTTTTCGAACTTTTGTTTGTAGATGTACCATGAAAGCGGGGTGGTAAAAAATATGAGCGTTAAGCTTGTTATGATAAGAATTATTGCTGCGATATCTTTGCCATTAAATAGAATAAGTGCTAAAACTAGCAGGGCCGCCATAACAACTAGAATATGGATGATGTTTTTCCAAAAATATTTACCAAACTGCTTTGATTGCTTTTTTATTTTTGGAATAGTCTCAAATATAGAATGAAAGGCAAATGCAATATTTAACGGCGGTACAATTGCCCATATTAGAATTAAATCGGTATTAAATCTTAATGAGTTTACTACAAGAAGAACCATTAACGTAATTAGCCAAATTTTTATAGCCATAAAAAAAGCCGCAAGCATTTCTGATCCGTACTTTTTTAAATAGTTAATTTTAGAAAGTAAGGCCAAACCGCGCTCGTTAAAGTAAGCGTAGCCATTAAATAAAAGATAAGTTATTATAATGTAGCCAATTGCATTACCAAAGAAAACATCGTAAGCATCGTCTAAATTGTTATATCTAAGCAACAAGTATGCTTCTGTGTACGTGTTTGCTACCATCCAAACCAGTATTGAAACAAAGGTAATTACAATAGATAGAATAATGTTGAGTGCAACATTCTTGCTGGAAACCATTTGCGGCACGAAGCAAAAGTTAAACAGCAAGAAACTGCTGTACAAAACACTGGCCTTAAATAGCTCGGGGATAAGATAATTGCCGATAATGTTATAGCTTATATGTGCTTCTTTAAAAAAGTAGGAGCGATCTATGTTGGAACCGAGCGTTGAGCAAATGCCAATAACGGCAAGAACGTAAATGGTGGTAGAAATCCAGAATTCTAACTGGTTTATGTTTTTGGTTTCCATAAATGTGTGTTGTTAATGTTGTGCCAAACTATACAGCAATGTTACGAAGCTTTTAAACATTGAGCATTTAAATGTGATGAACGGCCTAAAAGATGTGACGAATGATGCTTTTGACATATAGTCGACGTCAATCTCTCTTCCTTTTTTTGTTATCCTTTGTTTCGCTTAACCTCAATCTTAACCTCAGCCTCAACCTCCCTCGCAAACAATTCCTCGTCTACCTTTGGTGATTTGCCAATTATTTTGCAGTTTAGAGGAAAATCCCAATAAAATATAATTCAAAATTAAAAGCAGATGATACTTTTTGGCATCCCCAATTGCAATACAGTTAAAAAGGCCAAAGACTGGCTCAAAAAAAACAACATCGACTTTCAATTTCACGATTTTAAGAAAAGTGGTATAGATGAGCTTAAACTGAACCAATGGTGCGACGTTTTTGGCTGGGAGAAACTGCTAAATAAAAAAGGAACTACTTTTAAAAAACTATCTTTAGAAGAGCAAGCGGCAATTGATAGCCAAGAGCGTGCAGTTGAGTTTTTAAAATTGAAAACGAGCGCCATAAAACGGCCTATATTAGAAAAAGATGGCGCAGCTGTATTAATTTCCTTCGACAAAGAACAATATGCACAGTTATTTGGTTTGTAGAGACGGATGTTAAACTATGTTAAAGCATTATTTGCCATCGTTAAACCGCTTACATTTGATGATGTATAAAATTGCCCTCTTGTTTCTTTTAATCCTTCCAATAGCTGCCAAAGCGCAAACTGTTACTACAGGTACTGTTTACGATTATTCTAAGAAATATTTGCCTTTACCGGGCGTAGTGGTTAGAAATTTATCTGGTAAGGAAGTTACAATTACCAGCAGTGGTGGTAAATTTACCATTCCGGCCAAAATTGGCGATATATTAGAATTTTCTCTAATAGGATATCATACAGACACGTTGTATTTAACCACCTTGCTTACGAAAGAAATTTATCTGCCTGTGCAGAGCCATTCTTTAAACGATGTAAACATAGTTGGCGCAAAAGTAAACGGCGCGCTTAACAACCTTAGAGATTCGATTGCAGAAAAGCCAAGCTTATTAGGTACGGGTGGCAATTTGAACCACAAGAGAATGAACGACAGAGTTGGCGGACTTTCTTTAAGTTTAGGTTATGGTAAATACAGAAGACAACAGCTTGCTGAACGACGTATTGAAGAAAAAGAGAAATATTTAGACCAGATTACCGAGAATTTCAGTTCCAAAGCTATTTCAGAATTCATTAAGCTTTCAGAAAAGGAAATGGAGGATTTTATGGTTTTATATCGTCCCTCAGTAGAAAAGGTGATGAACGATCAGCCGTTTAACTACTCGCTTTACATAGCCCGATCCATAGGGGCTTGGAAAAAGCTTAGTCCAGCGGAACGTACACTAAAAGATCTGCCAAAGATTCAGCAGAACTGAGCAAAGCTTTTGGTTCTTAAAGTAAAATTTCTCGGTCGGTAACAAAACACTATCAATCTTTCTGTAGGCGCTATAATTTTTTATATTTGTGCAACTTATATGCTAAAAATAATGAAGAAAATAACTAAAAATTTATTTGGTTGGTGTTTTATTTGCTGTCTTGTTAGTTTTACTGCGGGCGCTCAACAAATAGCACCAAAATCAGACTCGAGCAACTATAATCCCGCAAAGGCATTTGGGCCACTTTTTTACACTCAGAACGGTAATGAATTTAGATCGGCAATTGGAGCACCTGGGCCGAAATACTGGCAAAATAGGGTAGATTATAACATCTTTGCAAAATTAGACACGGCTGAGAAATCGGTTACAGCTTCGGTAACCATTACGTATAAAAACAATAGCCCCGATAAATTGCCTTTTTTATGGCTTCAGTTGGATCAAAATACTTTTAAGAAACACTCTAGAGGTGCAGACATTACGCCAGGAAAAAGCAGGTATGGTGCACAGGGCGAAAAATTTGATGGTGGTTATGACATTAAGAACGTTACTGTTTCTCAAAAGAAAGGTGCAGTAAAGTTTACTAAAATTATAGAAGACACTAGAATGCAGATTCGCCTAGATCAGCCCTTGGCTGCAAATGGCGATGTTGTTACCATTAAAATCGACTATTCTTACGTAATTCCGCAAGATGGATCTGACCGCACGAGCAGACTGATGACCAAAAACGGTGAAATTTTTGCGGTTGCACAATGGTTTCCACGGATGTGTGTATATGATGATGTAATTGGTTGGAATACCTTGCCTTATTGGGGAGGTGGCGAATTTTATTGCGAATATGGCGACATCAATTTCGCAATTACCGCACCAGCAGATCAAATTGTAATGGGTTCTGGAACTTTGCTTAACCCGACAGAAGTTTTTACCCCAACAGAATTAAAACGTTGGAATGAGGCAAAAAATAGCGAAGCGACCGTTCATGTTCGTACAGAAGCAGAGGCAAACAGTGGAAATGGAGCTAGGAAAGGTACATTAACTTGGAAGTATAGGATAGACAATGCACGCGATGCAGCTTGGGCGGCGTCGAAAGCTTTTGTGTTAGATGCAGCACGGATAGATTTGCCTAGCGGTAAAAAATCTTTGGCAGTTTCGGCACAGCCTGTAGAAAGTAATGGTGTAGATGGTTATGGTAGGGGAGTAGAGTATGTTAAAGCAACCATAGAGCATTATTCTAAGCAATGGTTCGAATATCCATATCCAATGGCGGTAAATATTGCTACCTCCGTTGGAGGAATGGAATATCCAGGTATTGTTTTTTGTGGCTGGAAAGCCAAAAAAGGATCTGCGTGGGGTGTAATAGATCATGAATTTGGACATACTTGGTTTCCAATGATTGTGGGTTCTAACGAGCGCAAGTATGGTTGGATGGACGAAGGTTTTAACACCTTTATAAACGGAATTGCGTCGCAAAACTTTAACCATGGGGAGTATGAAACTAAGCCTGTAAACATGCATTTTATTGGCAAAAACTATATTGGCAATCCTAGTTATGAAAACATTATGCAAATGCCAGATGCCATGATGGAGAGAAATATTGGGGTAAACCTATATTCTAAACCAGGTTGGGGATTAGATATTTTACGCAATCAGGTGTTGGGCAAAGATAGGTTCGATTATGCTTTTAGACAGTACATCAAAAATTGGGCTTACAAACATCCTACACCGTTTGATTTTTTCCGTACGATGGAGAATGCCGCTGGCGAAGATTTATCTTGGTTTTGGAGAAGTTGGTGGTTAAACAACTGGAAAATGGACCAAGGTATAGAAAGTGTTAAGCCTGTAATGGAAGGTGGCAAATTGGTGGCCTACAACATTAAGATAGATAACAACGAGAAGATGCCAATGCCAATTATTTTAGGAATGACCACAAAAAGTGGCAAGCAAGATTCTTTAAAAATTGCGGTAGATGTTTGGATGAAGAGCGATAATTGGACAATAAGATACCCAACTACAGAAGAGTTAACATCTGTAGTAATAGATCCAAACAACGTACTTCCAGATGCAAATCCAGATAACAACAAATGGACTTCATCTGGTATCACAACTTCTGCTATGGTTCCAGAAAACATAGATCAATACGTTGGGGTGTATGGCAGTAAAACCTTGCCGGTAAAATTAACCGTTACTAACGTTAATAAGGCGCTTCATGTAGCAATACCAAACCAACCAGAATTAACGTTAGACTATGTCGGTAAAGATAAGTTTACGTTTGAAGAAGGCGGATTAGAATTTCAGTTTGATCCTGCAAAGAAAGAACTGACGTTAACTGAGGGCGGACAAACGTATAATTTTACGAAAGACAACTAAGAGAAATTTTTATAAAGCAAATCCCCATTCTTGGTTTGTCCAGGTTTGGGGATTTTTTTTAACCTTTAGTTTAAAATAAAGGTTTGGGCCTTGCGCGTGCGTGGCTTTCCACTGTAATTTTTGAGTTGAAGGAGGCCTAAAAAGATGCCGTTCAATCGTTAATGCGAGAGGAGGTTGTGGATAGAAGGAAGAAAGGTTGAGACTGGGGTTGAGACTAATGCTCCTGAACTCGTTTTAGGATTTTTCCTTTAAGACCCATATTTTTCACACCTTTGCGTAAGAAAATCACAAAGAATTCACTTATGCCAGAAACCCAAAAAAATAACCCGCTACACGGAATTACTTTAGAAAAAATAGTGACAGATTTGAGTCTGCATTTTGGATGGGAAGCACTTGGAGAGAAAATAAGGATAGATTGTTTCAACAACAATCCGAATGTAAAGTCTAGCCTTAAATTTCTACGGCACATGCCTTGGGCTAGAAAAAAGGTAGAGGATTTATATGTAGATACATTTGGGTAAAGCTTGTTAGCGGTTCGTCTCAGTAGTATAAAGTAGTTAGTAGCAAGTATCAAGAAAAAACATTCAAAGTCTAACCAACTACCCTCTAACCACCTTAACCCTCTATATTATAAAGTAGCTAGTATCAAGTATCAAGATGACCGACTCAAAGGCTAACCAACTAACCCTCTCTATAGTATAAAGTAGTTAGTATCAAGTATCAAATGACCGACTTAACGGCTAACCACCTCCATAGTATCAAGTATCAAGTATCAAGTATCAAGATGACCGACTTAACGGCTAACCACCTCCATAGTATCAAGTATCAAGTATCAAGATGACCGACTTAACGGCTAACCAACTAATCCTATCTATAGTATAAAGTAGTTAGTATCAAGTATCAAGAAAACGATTCAAAGTCTAACCAACTACCCTCTAACCACCTAACCAACTCTATAGTATAAAGTAGTTAGTATCAAGTATCAAGATGACCGACTTAACGGCTAACCACCTCCATAGTATCAAGTATCAAGTATCAAGTATCAAGTATCAAGTATCAAGTATCAAGATGACCGACTTAAAGGCTAACCACCTCCATAGTATAAAGTAGCTAGTATCAAGTATCAAGAAAACCGACTTAAAGGCTAACCACCTAACCATCTAACCACCTAACCAACTCTATAGTATAAAGTAGTTAGTATCAAGTATCAAGATAACCGACTTAACGGCTAACCAACTAATCCTATCTATAGTATAAAGTAGCTAGTATCAAGTATCAAGAAAACCGACTCAAAGGCTAACCACCTAACCCTCTCTATAGTATAAAGTAGTTAGTATCAAGTATCAAGATGACCGACTTAACGGCTAACCACCTCCATAGTATCAAGTATCAAGTATCAAGTATCAAGATGACCGACTTAACGGCTAACCAACTGCCCTCTAACCACCTAACCAACTCTATAGTATAAAGTAGTTAGTATCAAGTAT